>DATFXE010000304.1:0-9627 GCA_035258585.1 Roseiflexaceae bacterium
GGCCCTGCCGGTCTATGAGGCGATTATCGAGCAGCTGCTGCGCTACGAGCGGATCGCACCAGACCCAAACCTGGTTGGGCCGGGGCAGGTCGCGGGCGTGGCGTTTCGGAATGGTCAGTAGCCAATAGCCAGGAGGCAGGAGGCAGTAAGCAGTAAGCAGCAGTGGATATATAGCAACACAATGAAACCATCGGCGCTGCCGACTGCCGACCGCTGACTGCAAACTGCCGACCGGGCACTGACAACTAACACTGACAACTCGATCTATGCTACAATGCCGCCGCGAACCCTGGATTTTTGCGGGAGACGACGGTGTTGAAACTAGACGAAGTGCTGACCGGAGTGCAGCAGGCGGAGGAGCGGCAAACGCCGCGGGTGCCGCCCACACTCAGTCAGGTCGCCTATGGCGAGGCGGTGATCGACTCGCGCCAGGCGACTCCCGGCTGCCTGTTCGTCGCGCTGAGCGGCGAGAAGGTGGATGGGCACCGTTTCCTGGCCGATGCCGTTCAGCACGGCGCCTGCGCGGCGCTGGTGCGGCGCGAGCAGGCGGCGCATCTCGACCCTGGCCGGCCCTTCGCAGTAGGAGATGCGAGCGGCGCCGGGCTGGAGGAGGCGACGCCCGCGACTGTGCTGCTGATCGCAGTGGATGATCCACTCGCGGCGCTGCAACGGCTGGCGGCCTACCATCGTGGATTGTTCGCGCCAAAGGTGATTGGTATCACTGGCAGCGTGGGCAAGACCTCAACCAAAGAGGTCACGGCGGCCGTGCTGCGGCGCCGTTTCAGCACCTTAAAAAATCCAAGAAGCTATAACACCGAGTCCACATTGCCCATCGCCCTGCTCCAGCTCGAAGCCCACCACGACGTGGCGGTGCTGGAGATGGGGGCCTACGGGCCGGGCGATATTTCCCTGCTGGCAGGCATCGCCCGGCCTCATATCGGCATTGTGACGAATATCGGTCCATCGCATATGGAGCGCATGGGCAGCCTTGAGACCGTCGCTCAGACCAAGAGTGAGCTGGTTCAGGCGCTGCCGAGTGACGGCTACGCGATCCTGAATGTCGACGACGAGCGTGTCCGAGCCATGGCCGATATAACATCGGGGCGGCCGTTGTTCTACGGCCTGAACTCATCCGCCGACCTATACGCCGACGAGATCGAGAGCCGCGGGCTGGGCGGGATCGCGTTCCGAGCGCACTACGCCGGCGACGCGGTGAAGCTGAAGTTGCCGCTGCTCGGCCGGCATAGCGTCCACACGGCGCTGGCGGCGGCCGCGGCCGGCCTGTTGCTGGGCCTGGGCTGGGATGCGATCGTGGATGGCCTGCGCGACGAGAGCGCGCAGCTGCGGCTGCTGGCGGTGCCGAGCGCCTCGGGCGCCACGCTGATCGACGATACCTACAATGCCTCACCTGCGTCGTCGCTGGCGGCGCTGAATCTGCTAGCCGAACTCGATCGGCGGCGGATCGTGGTGCTGGGCGATATGCTGGAGCTTGGCGCGATCGAAGAAGAGGCCCATCGTGTGGTCGGCCGGCGCGTGGCCGAGGTGGCCGATATGCTGATCAGCGTCGGGCGCCGCGCGCGCTGGATCGCCGACGAGGCGCGGCTCTCGGGCATGAGCGCCGGGCAGGTCACGATGCTCGAAACCAACGCCGAGGCGATCGAGCTGCTGGGCGGGCTGATCCGATCGGGCGATAACGTGTTGATCAAAGGGTCGCGCGGGGCGGCCATGGAAGGAATCGTGGCGGCGCTGCAGCAGCCCCCAAGTCAAACGTTGGAACGTTCGAACGTTTGAACGTTCCAACGTGTCAACGTTGCAGACTTCATCCTGAGGAGAACGAGACGTGCGAGATGCTTTGACAGCGGTGCTTGTGAAAGACATGCCGCGAGCCCTGTTGCTCGCCGCCGCCGCTTTTGTGCTGACACTCGCGACCGGCGGCTACTGGGTGCGCTTTCTGCGCGAGAAGCGGATCGGCAAACAGATCCGCGCCGAGGGGCCGGAAAGCCACCTGATCAAAACCGGCACGCCGACCATGGGCGGGATCATCATCCTGCTGCCGGTGATCGCCCTGACGCTGTGCTTCAACCTGATCGACCGCTGGTCGATGCTGCTGCCGCTGGCCGTGATGGTCGGGTTCGCGGTGCTGGGCGGGATCGACGATTATATGTCGCTGGTTGGCACACGCTCGGCGACCTATGGCTTCACGGCGCGGCACAAGCTGATTCTGACGGTGATCATCGCGCTTGGGGCCAGCCTGGTGCTGTATTTGCCAGCGCCGTTCGGCCTGCAGCGCGCCGAGTTCAAGGGGCCGGTGATCATCCCCGGCGTCGGCCAGTGGGATATCGGGCTATGGTACATCCCGCTGGCGACCTTCATCATCATCGGCACCAGCCACGCGGTAAACCTGACCGATGGCTTGGACAGCCTGGCAGGCTGGAATCTCACGCTGGCCTTCGCGGCCTATGGCGTGGTGACATTCCTCGACCAGCGCTTCCTGAACTTGATGGCGTTCAGCTTCACTCTGGTCGGCGCATGCGCGGCGTTCCTATGGTTCAACGCCCACCCGGCGCAGGTGTTCATGGGCGATCTGGGGGCGCTCTCGCTCGGGGCGGTGCTGGCGGTGATCGCGCTGCAATCACAACAGTGGCTGCTGCTGCCGATCATCGGCGCGATCTTCGTGGCCGAGGCGGTCTCGGTGATGGTCCAGGTCGGCTATTTCAAATGGACCCGCAAGCGCTTTGGCGCCGGCAAGCGCTTCTTCAAGATGGCGCCCTTGCACAATCACTTCGAGCTGGTAGGCTGGAGCGAAACCCAGGTCATGCAACGCTTCGTGCTGGTGGGCATGGTCGCCGCGCTGATCGGCATCTCGCTGGCGCTGACGCTGCGCGACGAGCAGAGCGCGCAGGTTCCCGCACCTCCACGGACGACGGTTCAATCAAACGGACAGTAACAAGACCAAAGACCAAAGACGAAGGACCAATGAATCCTTTTGGTGGGCATGGCCTGGCTGATCTTTCGTCCTTGGTCGTTCGTCCTTCGGCGCTACTATGGACTTACGTGGCAAACGCGCTTTGGTGATGGGCCTGGGCATCCACGGCGGCGGGCTAGGGGTCGCCCGCTTCTTGGCCGACCAGGGCGCGATCGTCAGCGTGACCGATCTGCGCGGCCCCGAGCAGCTTCAATCCTCGCTCGACGCGCTGGCGGGCTTGCCGATCACCTACGTTCTGGGCCAGCACCGCGACGAAGACTTCCGCGAGGCCGACCTGGTCATCCGCAACCCGGGCGTCCCGCGCGAATCGCGCTATCTCCAGATCGCGCGCGCACATGGCGCCGCGATCGAGATGGAGATGACCCTTTTCTTCCGGCTCTGTCCGGGACCAATCCTGGGCATCACAGGCACCAAGGGCAAGACCACGACCACGCTGCTGACCGCCGCGATGCTGCGCGAGCAGTATCCCGATACGGTCGTGGCGGGCAATCTGCGCGTCTCCGCGCTCGAGGCGCTGCCTCGCATCACCGCCGGCACTCCGGTCGTGCTGGAGCTTTCTAGCTGGCAGCTTGAAGGGCTAGGCGAGGCAAAACTCAGCCCGCAGTATGCGTGTTATCTGAACCTCTATCCCGATCATCTTGATCGCTATGGCACAATGCGCGCATATGCCGAGGCAAAAGATCAGATTTTTCTGCATCAGCGCGAGACAGATGTCGCGGTGTTCAACTCTAGCGGTTTGGCTTATTCTAACGTCTATGAAGGGCCAAACTACGGATGGACTTTCTGGAAAACACCGGCCAAAAAGATCTGGTTTCTAGGCGAACTTTCAGATGAAGATGACGATCTGCAACCGGGCCAACATTTTACTCAACGCGATGCTTTCGCCGCCTGGCACAATGACGATTTGGTATGGGAACACCAGCTCCCGATTGGTGAGACAGGGTTCTACGATTGGGCCGAAGAGCCGATTTGCAGCATACGTGATATTAGACTACATGGAGCACATAATCTCGGAAATATCGCAGCCGCCGCCGCATTGGCAAAGGCATTCGGTATAACCAACGACAGCATTCGCAACGCCATCCGCAATTTTACGGGGGTCGAGCACCGGCTCGAATTCGTGCGCGAGATCGATGGAGTGCGTTATGTGAACGACACCGCGGCCACCGCGCCCGAGGCGGCGATCGCGGCGCTGCGCAGCTTCGACCGACCAATCGTGCTGATCGCCGGCGGGGCCGACAAAAATTTGCCGCTCGACGACCTGGCGCGCGAGATCGCCCTGGGCGCCAAGGCGGTAGTGCTGCTGAAGGGCAGTGCGACCGCGCATTTGCAGCGCGAATTGAAAATGAAGAATGAAGAATTGAAAAATCAGCTTGGCGAGAAGCAATTTTCAATTTTCAATTCTCAATTCTCAATTATCCACGAAGATTTCGAGAAAGCCATCGATACAGCACGCTCACTGGCGGCGCCGGGCGATGTGGTGCTGCTCTCACCGGGATGCGCCAGCTTCGGAATGTTTCGCAACGAATTTCATCGCGGCGAGGAGTTCCGCAGGATTGTCCATCAATTGTAAACTGTATATTGCAAATTGTAGATAAGGGTAATATGCAATTTGCAATTTGAAATCCATATGTCCGAACCCGACCCAACAAAACAGGACGACGACGATATGCAGCCGCTGCTCCGGCGCTTCGATGAGGAGTTCGGGCAGAAGCAGGAGCGTGAGCCGGAGCCGGTCTACGGCGAGGCCCGGCCGATCCCGCAGCAGACTTACCGGCTGCGCCTGCCGCTCGGCCGCCCGCGGGCCGTGTGGGTGCTGCTGGCGCTGAATATCGCGATCTATGTCATCCCGACTCTGCTCCAGTTTATGGGTGTGCGCGTGAATGGCGTGCCGATCAACGACTACCTGCTGTCCATTGGAGCGAAGGACAATGCGGGGATCAAGCAACGCGGCGAATATTACCGTTTTCTGACATCGATGTTCTTGCACGGTGGCCTGCTGCACATTGCGTTCAACGCCTGGGCGCTATACGCGCTGGGGCCGGAGACCGAGCGAATCTACGGGACCGCACGCTTCCTGGCGATCTATTTCATCGCGGGGCTGGCCGGCGGGGTGGCATCTTACGCACGCTCGCCATACCCCGCCGTCGGCGCATCGGGCGCGCTCTTCGGGCTGATCGGCGCGCTGGCGGTGTTCTACTACACCTCGCGCGATCTGCTTGGGAACATGGCGCGGCAGCAGCTCGGCAGCCTGATCACCGTGATTATGATCAATTTGTTTATCGGCTTTAGCTCGGGCGGGCTGATCGACAACAACGCGCACCTGGGCGGGCTGGCCGGCGGCGCGGTCGTGGCATGGCTGCTGGCGCCACGCTTCGCCGTCGACGAGCGGCTCTACCCGCCGCAGGTCGTCCGGCGCGCGCTGCCGTGGGGCTGGGCCGGGGCGCTGGCGCTGCTGGCGCTGCTGGTGTTTCTGGTGATGACGATTAATCCACCGATCAGGTGAGCTGTAGTGCGTAGTGCGTAGTGCGTATTACATAAAGCTTTACGCACTACGCACTACGGAATACGTGCGATGTTCGACACGACCAAACGCAAACCCGACTACCCGCTGCTGACGGTGATCGGCATTCTGGTGCCGCTCGGCCTGGTGATGGTCTACAGCTCCTCGTTCGTAGACGCCTTCACCAACCACGAGAACCAGCTCTACTACGTCTGGCGACAGCTTGGCGGCGCGATCATCGGGACAGCCGCGCTGCTCAGCGCCCAGCGGCTCGACTACCGCTTCTGGCGCACCTACTCGGTCCACCTGGTTGGCGCAACGCTGCTGCTGCTGCTGCTCGTGCTGGTTCTGCCGGCCAGTATCACCGAGGTCAACGGCGCGCGGCAGTGGATCAGGCTCGGACTGTTCAGCATGCAACCTTCCGAGATCGCCAAGCTGGCGATGGTGGTCTACTTCGCCGACTGGCTCTCGCGGCGCGGCGAGCGGCTTGGTAATGTCAGCTACGGCCTAGTCCCCTTCGCCGTCATGCTCGGCGTCGTCTGCGGGCTGGTGATGCTGGAGGGTGACCTCGGCACGACGATCGTGCTGGTGGTGATCGCCGGCGTCGTCTACTTCACGGCCGGCGCCAATCCGCTGCATATCATCGGAGCCTCGGCGGTGGCGGCCGGGGCATTCTGGGCGATGGTCAAGATCGCGCCGTACCGCCAGAACCGGATCGCCGCCTGGCTCGACCCGTTTAAATATTATCAGGACGCCGGCTGGCAGCCGGTCCACGGCCTATACGCGCTCGGCAGCGGCGGTCTCTTCGGTGTCGGCCTCGGGCAGGGCCGCCAGAAGTTTCTGTGGCTCTCCCAAGCGCACACCGACGCGATCTTCGCGGTGATTGGCGAAGAGTTCGGTCTGCTGGGCACGCTGTTCATCGTGGCCTGCTTCCTGGTGATCGCCTACCGCGGCATGCGGATCGCGGCGCGGGCCCCCGAGCCATTCGCCGCGCTGCTGGCGACCGGGCTGACGGCCTGGCTGGTGTTCCAGGCGCTGATTAATATGGCGGTGGTGACGACACTGCTGCCGTTTACCGGGCTGACGCTACCGTTCCTGAGCTATGGCAGCTCCTCGCTGGTGATGTGTATGGTCGCCGCCGGGGTGCTGCTGAATATCTCGCGGCATACATCCAACCGGTCGGCGCCCGAGCCTCTCGCGACGATTCGCGCGCCGCGACGCGCGCACTGGTCGCCCGGCGATGTGCTAGTGGCCTGGTGGCGCGAGGGGCGGCGAGCGGCGCGGCCAGGGCGGCGCCGAGGAACGCCAGGCGGGTCCGGCCGAGGCGCCCGGCGAGTGCGCTAGGACAGACAGGCAAAATCTGATGCCGGTTGTGCTGACGATAGACCGTGGACGATTGACGATAGTGACATCGTCAATCGTCTATCGCCTGCGCTGAGGTCCCCCCTGAGCTTGGTGCCCCCTGAGCCTGTCGAAGGGCTTGTCGAAGGGCTTGTCGAAGGGCGTAGTCGAAGGGTCCTTCGCCGTAACCGGAAAGTGACGTGCGCCAACGTGTATTAGTAACCATTGATGCTGCATATCGCCTAGACAAACACGAGGAAGAGACGGAAGAGAAGCCTACGTACAAGCAACAGCAGGGGCAGATAACGGCGCCGCAGTCCGGCGCCTCACCTGGCGCCATGCTGCTCACACCCGCTGCCAGGAGAGACTCAGCATGACAATTGAAAACGGCCGACTGATCATCGATCTCACTGGTTCGCTGCTCACCCTCGCGATCCTCGGGTTTTGGGTAATACTCGGCTGGAGTGAGGGGTTTCGCTACATCGTCACGATCGCGATCTTCGTGACGCTGGGCTATCTCCTCACGGTTCGGGCCGATGTCATCGTCGGCTTCGTAAACGGCTTCTACAGCTTTCTTATCAGATTTTTCAACTTTCTCAGCCCAAATCTCGCCAGTATCTTCCCGTCGCCGCCGATCATCCCAGAAAATGCGGAGGCGCCATTGCTGCTACGTGTGATTGTTTTCTTCCTCTTACTAGCAATTGGTGTAGGCTGGAAAGGCCCCTGGGAGACACGGCTGCCGGGTTGGCAAGGCTTCCAGCAGATGCGGCTGCTGGGCGCCTTCACCGGCTTCTATGTCGGCATCCTGATCATCAGCGCGATCGCCACGTTCTGGCAGGCCGGCAGCCAGTATGTCAACTTTTCGGATAACCTTGCGATCATCCTCAATAGTCTGCCGACCCTGACCAATATCGTGCCGGTCTTCCTGGCGTCGTTCATATTCCTGATGATTATCGTCTCGTTCAATCTCTTCCTGCGCGGCCTCTCGGCGCAGGCGGGCAAGAAATAGTCTGGCTTTACAGTCGGATGGGGTGTGGTGGCTCACAAGGGTAGGTATCATTCTAGAGGTGGGGCCTGGGGGCGGGCTTTGCCCGCCCCCAGAGCAGATTTTTCTGGTGGTCGTGCTGGCGGCAAGGCCGCCAGCACGACCACCAGAAAAGGCATCAGGAAGAGTTGCGCCCTTCCTTACCTACCCCACACCCCCACCCCAGTGAGCTGCTAAATGCGACAAGGCTTGTAGAAGCCACAAATCGTAGTTGCACGAATCCTTCGATGCGCTCAATTTGCAACGTTGAGTAACATATGCACTACCACATCGTCGGCATTGCGGGCGCGGGTATGAGCGCAATCGCCCATGTCCTGCTCGATCAGGGGCACACGGTCAGCGGCTCCGATACCCAGCGGAACGCGCTGTCCGATGGCCTGGCGGCGCGCGGCGCGACGATCTTTGCCGGCCACGACCCGGCGTATATCGCCGGTGCAGAGGCGCTGGTCGCGACGTCGGCGGTTAAGCCAGAGCACCCCGAGCTGCATGCGGCCCGCGAGCGCGGAATCCCGGTGCTCAAGCGCGCCGACCTGTGGCGCGAGTGGTCGGCCCAGCGCGATGTGGTGGCGGTGGCCGGCACGCACGGCAAAACCACCACCACGGCGATGATCGCGCTGGCGCTGACGCGAGCCGGCCGCGACCCCGGCTACCTTATCGGCGGCGAGGCGCTCGACTTGCCGCGCAATGCGCGCTGGGGCGATCCACAGGCCCCGCTGGTGATCGAGGCCGACGAGTACGACCGTACCTTTCTGGCGCTTTCGCCGCGCGTCGCGGTGATCACCATTGTCGAGTGGGACCATGTGGACATCTACCCAGCGCCGGAAGACTACGACGCAGCCTTCCGCACATTCGCACAGTCGGTTCGCGGCCCGCGCGACCTGATCATCTGCGGTGACGACCAGGGTGCGTTACGCGCAGCCGGGCAGCCCGACGCCACACAGTATGGCATCGACGATGCCGTGGCGAGCGACCCGGTCTCATGTCGGCGTGCGCTACTCGACTGGATGGGCGCCAACGTGCGAGCCGGCGCCGATGGGACAACGTTCGAAGTTTGGCGCTACGATCCGCGCAGCTTTGCCACCTATAGCCTGGGACCATGCCATATCCAGCTGAGCGGAGCGCATAATGTGCGCAACGCGTTGGCCGCGCTGGCGGCCACGAGCGCGCTTGGCATCGCGCCGGAGCGAACGATCGCCACGCTGGGCGAGTACCACGGGACACGACGGCGGTTCGAGCTGAAAGGCGAGGCCGGCGGCGTGACGGTGATCGACGACTACGCGCACCATCCGACCGAGGTCCGCGCCACGCTGGCGGCCGCGCGCGAGCGCTACCCAGGCCGGCGGATCGTCGTCTACCTTCAGCCGCACACCTATTCACGCACACACACACTGCTCGACACATGGGCCAGCGCATTCGGCGATGCCGACATCGTGCGGATCGGCGAAATCTACGCGGCGCGCGAGCGCGATACACTCGGCATCGACAGCGCGATCCTGGCACGCCGGCTCGATCATCCGGACAGCCGCGAAGTTGGTGGCATGGCACATGCTGTTGAAGAGTTGTCACGCCTGCTTCAGCCGGGCGATCTGCTGCTGACGCTCGGAGCGGGGGATGGGCACAAGGTTGGGGAAGCAATCCTGGAGAAATTAAGCGTTTTGAGTTCTAAGGGACCTTGAAAATTCATCCCTTGGGGAGGTGTGGAGGAGCCTGCGGCCCCTCCACACCTCCCCAATGGTGGGGGTTTGGGGGGGG
>DATFXE010000305.1:0-2671 GCA_035258585.1 Roseiflexaceae bacterium
GCCCAGCGCGCCGGTGCGACAGTGGTGTGTCATTCGGTCAATCAAGGCAAGGCCACGGCGGTCAACACCGGCTTTGGCTACATCCGCGGGCTGCGCCCCAGGGCCATGGTCATGATCGACGGCGATGGCCAGCACTGCGCCGATGACATCCCGACTGTTCTGGCGCCGATCCTCGAAAGCCGGGCCGATGTGGTGATTGGCTCGCGCTTCCTGCAAATCAAAAGCGCCATCCCTGCCTATCGCCAGGTCGGCCAGCATGGTCTGACCATGATGACCAACCTGGCCTCGGGCGTCAGCGTCAGCGACTCACAGAGCGGCTTTCGCGCCTTCTCCGCCCACGCCCTTGATCAGCTCTCGTTTAGTCAGGGCGGCTTTTCGATCGAGTCCGAAATGCAATTCCTGGCCCGCGAGCATCGCTTGCGGATCGCCGAGGTGCCGATCAAGGTGATCTACGCCGAGCCAGCCAAGCGCAGCCCGATCGCTCACGGGGTCCAGGTGCTGAACGGCATCTTACGTTTGGTCAGCCAGACCCGCCCGCTGCTCTTTTTCGGCATGACCGGCATGGCGCTGTTTGTGTCCGGCATCACCCTGGGCCTATATATCCTGGATATCTACATACGAACGCAGATGTTGGCGATCGGCTACAGCCTGCTGATGGTGCTGCTATGCGTGCTGGGCGTGCTGGTGTTCTTTGCTGGCATCATCATGCACTCGACCCGCAGCATGCTCAGCGAGCTACGCCGCTGCCTGATCGAGCGTATGTCGACCGAGCGTGCCGCGGCACAGGCTTGGCATGGCGAAAACGTATTCGAAGGTGTCGGCGATCGGCACATGAGCGCTCGATAAGCGCCGGGGGAAGAATCTTGAGCGTGGCACTGATTACTGGCTCGGCCGGGCTGATCGGCTCCGAAGCGGCGGCCTACTTTGCTGGCCAGGGAATGCAGATCGTCGGCGTCGACAACGATATGCGCCGGCTGTTCTTTGGCGACGAAGCGACGACCCGCCCAAACCTGGATCGCCTCCAGCGCGCGGTCCCTTCATACCAGCACTACGACATCGATATTCGTGACGAAGCTGCGATCGGGCGCGTGTTCAAGCGCTACGGCCGCGCAATCACGCTGGTGATCCATACGGCCGCGCAGCCCTCGCATGATTGGGCGGCACGCGCGCCGCTGATCGATTTCACCGTCAACGCCAATGGCACACTGGCCCTGCTGGAAGCCACGCGCCAATACGCCGCCGGGGCGGTCTTCATCTTTACTTCGACCAACAAGGTCTATGGCGACCGGCCGAACCAGCTGCCGCTCATAGAACACGCGACGCGCTGGGAGATCGATCCGGCGCATGCCTACGCCGGCGGCATTCCCGAGGATTTGCCGATCGATCGCTGCCTGCACAGCCTGTTCGGCGCCTCAAAGGTTGCGGCCGATGTGCTAGTGCAGGAGTACGGGCGCTACTTCGGAATGCACACCGCCTGTTTCCGCGGCGGCTGCCTAACCGGCCCAAACCACTCCGGAGCACAGCTGCACGGCTTTCTGTCCTACCTTATGAAATGCACGCTCACTGGGGCGCCCTACACTGTCTTCGGGTATAAGGGCAAGCAGGTGCGCGACAATATCCACAGCGCTGATCTGATTCGCGCGTTCGGGGCTTTCTACCGTGCGCCGCGCTGCGGTGAAGTCTACAACATCGGCGGCGGTCGCTTCAGCAATTGCTCGATGATCGAGGCGATCGATCTGGCTCAAACGATCACCGGTCGCGAGCTGGATTGGACCTACCGCGACGAGAATCGGATCGGCGATCATATCTGGTGGATCAGCGATCTGTCGCGCTTCCAGAGCCACTATCCCGGCTGGGCGCCAGCCTACAACATACCCGCGATTTTGACCGAGATCGCCGAAGCTGGCTATGAGCGCTGGGCGATCCCCGAGCGACGGCCGCCTAGTGCGATTGCAGATCGCAGATTCGCCTAGAGGGCACCCGATTACGGATGCGGCTAGCCGCACGCGAGGCGCCGCACCAGATGAAAGAACTCGATGCGCATTCTCTTTGTTGACGAAAAAGATTGGACCAAAAAGGTCCCGTACACCATCCACTATCTGGCCGAGCAGTTGGTCAAGCGCGGGCATCAGGTCTGGGCGATCGACTTCGACGACACCTGGCGCCGCGAGCATGCGCTCGACTACTACGCGCCGCGGCGGCAGCGCCCCATCGCCAAGATCGACCCGCGCGCCGCGGTAGAGCTGATCTCGCCGGGCTTCGTCAAGCTGCCGGCGCTCAGCCGCATCTCCACGCTGGCCACGCATACCTGGGCGATCGCCAGGCTGCTGCGCTGCGAGAAGATCGATTGCATCGTCACCTATAGCATCTCTAACGCGGCCGCGACGCTGGCCCTGGCGAAGCTTGCCAATGTGCCAATAGCCTTTCACTCGATCGATATGCTGGCGCCGCTGGTGCCGCACAAGGTGCTGGAGCGCCCGGCCGAGCTGATCGAGCGCGAGCTGATCCGCCGCTCCGACTGCGTGCTGGCGCTGACGCCGGTCTTTGGCGAGCGCGCTCGCACGCTCGGCGCCCGGCAGGTGGCGATCATCCCCAATGGCGTCAATGTCGACGCGCTGCGCCCGGGCCTCGAGACTACGCAGCTGCGCGAAGAGCTGGGGCTTGGCAACGA
>DATFXE010000306.1:0-10379 GCA_035258585.1 Roseiflexaceae bacterium
CCCGCCGGCTGTTAGGTTGCGTCTCAAGGTAGGCCATAAACCGATTGAGTTGGCCGCTGCATATTTTAGCCTGGGCGCGCAGCTGCTCGAATTGGGTAGTGTCAATATGATCAGCATCGAGCGCGATGTATGCTTGTGATCGTAGCTCGCCAGCAGATCCCTTGGCACGGCCCAAGAACTCTATGAATAGCGCCTGCGTTCGGCTCTTGAAACCCTCGGCAATATTCGACATGATCGACACAGCGGCACGCCGCATCTGATCGCGAAGTCCAAAGTCGCGCGCGAACGCACCCTGATTCGATAATTGGTAGATAAGACGTGTCAAGGCTCGCGCTGTCTGCCAGGCTTCGATCTCCTCGAAACGTGTGATCGTGGGCATATACGCTCCTGTTACGAGGTTGGCTAGTTTGAAGGTTAGCAGGTTCGCTATCGCTGCGGACGAACCTTCCAACCTTCTAACTTTCAAGCCGGCAACGACGAGGCCGAACTTTCTAACTTTCTAACTTTCAAACCTTCAAACAACATCAGCGAAATTCTTCTCCATCCGCCGGAAGTAGAACGCACCGCTGATCAGCAGGGCCAGCGCCACCAGCGCCGACACCGCCGTCATCCAATCCGGGCCGGGGGAGGTGCCCAGCAGTGCCCAGCGAAAGCCTTCGATCACGCCGGCCATAGGGTTCAGCCCATACAGCGTCCGCGTGGTTCCGCTCAGCGTTTCGCTTGAATAGATCACCGGGCTGGCAAATAGCCACAGCTGCACAACAAACGGCACGACATAGCGCACGTCGCGGAATTCGACATTCAGCGCCGAGAGCCACAGCCCGGCGCCGAGCGACGTGATCAGGGCCAGCAGCAGGAAGATCGGCAGCCACAGCAGATTGACGCTCGGGAGATGCCCGTACGCCAGCAGCATGCCGACGAGCACCACAAACGCCAGCACGAAGTCGAGCGCGCCCGACAGCACGGCCGAGATCGGCACCACCAAGCGTGGGAAGTAGACCTTCTTGATCAGATTGGCGCTGCCGACCAGGCTGTTGGACGATTGGCTCAGCCCATTGGCGAAGAAGGTCCACGGCACCAGCGCGGCAAAGCTGAACAGTGGGTAGGGGATATCGCCGGGGTGTAGACCTTGCTGCCCGCCGAAGAACAGCGTAAACACCACCATCGCCAGCACCGGCTGGATGATCGCCCATGCGGCGCCGAAGACCGTCTGCTTGTAGCGCACCTTGATATCGCGCCAGACCAGGAAGTACAGCAGTTCGCGATAGGCCCATAGCTCGCCAAGCCGCAGCCCGACCCACCCGCGCGATGGCTGGATCAGCACCAGCGCTGGATTCGTATGAGCCGCGGCGCTTAGTGGCTGCTCCGGGCCGCGATGTAGAACTGGTTGCTCCTCGATTGCCATTGGTACTCCAAAACACGCCCGACATGCATTGTAGCACATGTCGCCTCTGCGGCGCCGTTCGATTCCTCAATGTGCTATAATCTGTCGTCCTAAATCTGAGGACGAACAAAAAGACGAAAAAGTATCGCTGCGAAGCCTACAAGCAGCGCAGCGTAAGTCTTATCAAACAGGTGCCTATGTCGTTGCTGCAACCGATCGCCGGGCGCGCGCACTACATCCCCGGCTCGAACAATCTAGGCGTCGTGGTCACTGGCGACGGCGGCGCGATCGCGATCGATACCGGGCTGGATAAAGACACCGGCCGGCTCATTCGTAAGGCGCTCGACGCGGCGCGCCTGACGCTGCGCGCGATCGTCAACACGCATCACCATGCCGATCATATCGGCGGAAACGACTACCTGGCGCGCAACGTCGCCGGCCTTACCATCTACGCCCCGCGGCTGGAGGCTGCGCTGATCGAGCACCCGGTGTTGGAGCCGATCTACCTGAATATGGGCGCCGCGCCGCTCGGCGCTTTGCGGAACAAGTGGCTGATGGCCAAGGGCACGCCAGTCGATCGAATCGTCGACGGCGAGCGATTGGCGGTCGCGGGCGTAGAATTCGAGGTGATCGCGCTGCCGGGCCACAGCATCAACCAGATCGGCCTGGCCGTCGATGGTGTCTGCTTCGCGGCCGACGGCTTCTTCGGGCCGGCGATTCTGCAGAAGCACGGCATCCCCTACGCACACGACGTCGGCGCCCAGCTTGCCAGCCTGGATAGATTGGCCGCGCGCAATGACCTGTTTTTCCTGCCTGGGCACGGCGACCTGACCGCGCACGATGGGCTGGAGGAGGTGCTTGCCGCCAACCAGGCCGCGATCAACCGCTCGACGCGGCTCGTGCGCGCGGCGCTGGCCGAGCCGGGCACACTGCACGCCGTCGCGGGGCGGGTGCAGCGCGCCCTGGATCTGAGCCTGGCGGCGATCCCACAGTACGCTATCTTCGTCTCGGCCGTCGCGGCGCACCTGAGCTACCTGGAGGCGCAGGGCCAGGCGCGGGCGGATCTGGAGGACGAGGGTATCGTCTGGCGGCTTATGACGGGGTGACAAGATGACAAGATGACAAGATAAGAAATGCTCTTCATCTTGTCATCTTGTCATCTTGTCAAGAAAGAGCTGTGGTGGAAAGATCGCAAGAGCACTTCTCAATTGAGATCGCCATCCGTGCTCGCTATGCCGAAACTGACGCGATGGGCGTCGTGCATCACGCCAGTTACGTCATCTGGCTGGAGCAGGGGCGCACTGAGCTGCTGCGCGCGCGTGGCCTCTCGTACCGTCAGATCGAGGCGGACGGCTTCTTCGTAGTGCTGAGCGATCTGCGAGTGCGCTACCACGCCGCCGCACGCTACGACGATCTCGTGCTGCTGCGTGCGACACTGGAGGATGCGCGCAGCCGCCAGCTCAGCTTCGCCTATGAGCTGCGCCTGGGCGACAGCGGCGCGCGGTTGGTGAGCGCCCGCAGCGAGCATGTCATCCTATCGCGCGCGACTGGCCGCCCCACACGCTTGCCGGCGCAGCTGCTGGCGGCGCTGCGGCAGGCGGATGAAGCTACGATCGATTCGGAATAGCCACAGCGATCACAGAGGGCAGGAGCAACGCAATGAAAACATCTCGGTGATCTCTGTGCTCTCTGTGGCTCAGCCGTTCCGGCAGGTGTATTGACCCACCTGATGGGGTGTTTACCGGCAGGCGGCGATGTCTAGTGAGGAGGCCAGCATGGCCCGACCCGATCGACCGGTCCCGATCGAGAATGAGACGCCACATGGCATCCAGGCGCTGACCGCACCCGCCAAGCGTGGCGTGCTGTCCGCTTTGCCGCGCTGGCTGCCCAAGCTGCTGGTGATGATCGTGGGCCTGCTGGCCTTTATTATGGCCCTCCAGCTGCTGAAGCAGGGCGCGAAGGTCTATGGCGGCCAGATCATCAGGTTTCTGAATGTCTCAACCACCGCGAACACACTTGGGTTCGGCTGGCTGCTGGCGTATATCTTCCTCAGCGGCTCGCCGGTGGCGGCGATCGCGGTCTCATTTTTCGCGGCCGGCACGATCACCAATATGCAGGCGTTCACCATGATCACCGGCTCGCGGCTGGGCGCCTCGTTCATCGTGCTATTTGTCGGGTTTCTCTACTATCTGCGCGGGCACCAGCGCTCCGCCAGCATCTCGATCGGCGTGCTGGCGCTGCTGACCACCGCGGCGATCTACGTCCCGGCGCTGGCGGTGGGCTACTGGCTGCTGACGTCGAAGCTGCTCAGCAACTTGCAGGTCGGCGCGACCTCGCCAGTATCATCGGTGATCGACGCGATGTATGGCCCGATTCTTGACCTGATCAAGTCGCTTGGGCTACCTGGCTGGGTTGTGTTTGGGCTGGGGGTCGGCGCGCTGCTAGGGGCGTTCAATCTGCTCGACCGCGCGCTGCCCGAGATGCATGCCGAGCGCAGCTCGTTCCAGCGGATCGGCCGGCTGGTCTACCGTCCGATGGCGATGTTCCTGCTCGGCTGCGCGGTGACATCGGTCACACTGTCGGTCTCGGTCTCGCTCTCGATTCTGGTGCCGCTCTCGGCCAAGGGCCTAGTACGCCGCGAGAACACGCTGCCGTATATCATGGGCGCGAATATCACCACGTTTATCGATACGCTGGTGGCGGCGCTGATCAACGGCGGCCCGGCAGCCTTTACGATCGTGCTGGTCGAGATGATCAGCGTGGCGGCGCTCTCGCTGCTGGTGCTGCTGCTGTGCTACCGTCCATTCGAGCGTGGTATCCTGCGCCTGCAGGAGATGATCATTCACGACAACCGCACGCTCGGCGTGTTCTTGTGTATCATGCTGGTTATTCCGGTGATTTTGCTGATTGTTAAGTAGGTGCGGCCATAAGTCGTCAGTTGTCAGTCGTCAGTTGTCAGTACTGACAACTGACGACTGACAACTCAGATCGATCAGGGAAACGTATGCGTGTCTTGCTGTATGCCGGCCCGGCCCCCTCGCGCGAGTTGGTGCTTCAGTTCAGCGCCCAGATCATCCAGTGCTGCGCCACATCGCTGACGCTGGTGACTGGCGGCGGCGCCGAGCGCCGGCCATTGCTCGAAGATGCCGCGGCGGGGCTGCGCATTCCCGATCATGTGCCGGTCACACTCAGCGCGCTGCCGGGCAACTCGCAGGCGGCGATTCTAGCCGCCGCGCGCGCCCAGACATACGATCTGGTGATATTGGGGCGGCTGCACCAGCCGCTCGGCCGGCTGCTGCCCGGCGCGCACAGCAAGGCGATCGCCCAGCGCCTAGAGCCATCGGTGCTGCGGGTCCACGGGCCGGCACGGCCGATCCGCCGCATTCTGATCGCCAGCGGCGGCGATTATCACACGTTCGCGGATGTCGATGTGACGGCCCAGATCGCCGGCCCGCTGGGCGCCACGGCGACGCTTCTGCACGTTGTCTCGCAGCAGTCGCTGCTGTTCGAAGGCTTGCCATCCCGGCGCGGCGCGGTTGACACGTTTTTGACCGAGGACTCGCCCGAGGCACAGACGCTGCGCCAGGCGGCTGCGATACTGCGCGAGCGTGGCATCCCGTGCGAGCTAAAGGGGCGGGTTGGCCCCGTGCTGGACGAGATCCTGGCTGAGTTGCGGGTCGGCAGCTACGACATGCTGGTGATTGGCGCGCACCGCGTCGCCAGCGCGCTCGACCGCATCCTGCTCGAAGATATCACCGACGATTTGCTGGACATCAGCCCGCTGCCGGTGCTGGTGGTGAAGGGCGGCAGTGAGGGGGGAGTAAGCAGTAAGCAGTAGGCAGTCGGCAGGAGACAGTTCGCTCCTGCCGACTGCCTACTGCTTACTGCCGGCTGTGATCTGCTCCCAGGTCAGCCCCATCGCCCAGAGTAGCGCCAGGCCGGCCAGCGCGCCAGGCAGCTGCTCCGCTGGGAGCGTCGCGGCCAGGACCGGCTCCTCGCTCGCGCCATTGGCTGCGATCACAACGCCATCGCGGACGAACAGAGCCATGCCGCCCTCGGCGCGGTGGAAGCCGACGATCGGGTTCTGCTCGGCAGCGCTGATGTAGATAATCGGGCTGGGCGCGTACTCGGCCAGCGCGGCGATCTCAGGCACATCGGCGTTGAGCGCCACGCGGCCATTCGGATCCGTGAGCAGCATCGGCACACCCAGCACACGCGCAAGCTCCTCTCGGTCGGCCACCTCGGCCGGTGGATCGGCTGGCAGGTCGATCACAGCGCTGTAGGCGCAGTGCTCGAACGCAACTCCACGCCGCGCGATTCCCTCGGCCGTCAGGCCCACGATGGCGATTGCCGCCGCACCTTCGGCCAACAGCGCGCGGGTGGCCGCGAAATCAGCGGCTTCGGTCAGGCCGATCGCCTGTTCCTGGGCTTGCAATGTCGCGGCGATCAGGCGCGCGGCGATATCGCGCCCCGCCTCGCCGGCCAGCGCGATGATCGGGATCGGCCCCAGCCGCTCCCACGGCGCCTCGATCGCGCCCGGCGAGCGTGCGAACGGCGGCGGCCCGATGCCGATCTCGTCCGGCGCGAGCGCGCCACTCTGCTGCTTCAATAAGGCCGGATCGAAGGCCCAGCCGCGCGCGCCATAGCCAAGCTGCACCCAGCCGTCACCGCGTATCAGCGATGGAATGCCCCGCGCAGCCGCCTCGGCGATCAGCTGAAGCGCCGGCAGCGGCAGCGCCTCGGCGCGACGTCGTTTTTGCAGCTCCCACAGCGGCCCCTCGGCATCCCACTCCTCGTCGCCGGCCTCCTGCGCGTTCAAGCCCGCCACGACATAGCGTGCCAGCTCGACGCCGATCGCCGGTGTGGGCGTGGTGAAGCTGGCCGTAATGTTATAACCCGCTGGTACGGCCGCGCTGTCGATCTCCAGATAGCCCATGACCATACCGGCGCTCTGCGCACCATCCTTCAGCGCATCTCTCACGCGCCGCGACCGATCTTTATCGGCGCGCAGCTTCAGGAATACGCCCGGCTGCGGCCCATACAGGTTTGGGCCGTCGAAGCCGAGCAGCTGAATGATTTCGGTTGGCATGCATCCTCCGTCGGTGACGGGGTGAGGGTTGACAGCGGGCACGCGATCACCCTGTCACCCGCTCACTCTGTCACTGGGATGGTTTATTAATGGTACTTACCATTTTATCTGTTCGCCCAGAGGGCACCCGGTTTTTTCGCTCGCAGAGCGAAAAAACGAAAAACCGGGTACCCCCTGGGTGAAAGATAAAGTACCGCTGCGAACGACCTATTTGGGTGACCGCATAAGTCCTATTATTGTGAATGGTACGTGTCGCCGGAGGGGCTGTCAAATCGTTCCTATCTTCACACACGCCCTACCGGGCATTCATATCTCCTTCACACCTTTACACTATCATACGTCCATCGACACAAATCCATGCCCACTTGGCAGCGGAGTCGGGTGGGACGACAAGGAGCAGGACATGCAGCGAAAGATACTGATAGGTGTTGCGGGCGGCGCGCTGGCACTGGCGCTGGCCGGGGGCGCGGTGTACGCGGGGCCATCCATCGAGCGATCGCTCGTCGCCGCCCAGGCGACTACGCCAACCGCGCAGCCTACGAGCTCCAGCACTCAGCCCGGCGAAGCTCAGCCGAACGGCGGGTCGCGGCGCGGGGAGCGCGGCAAGGCGGCGCTGCTGACCGCCGCGCTGATCAAGGCCAGCGCGAACGTGACAAGCACGCAGCCCAAGGACGTGCTGGCCGCGCTGCGTGACGGCAAGAGCCTGTCGCAGTACGCCAAAGATCATGGTAAGACCGACGCCGACGTGATCCAGGCTGCGCGCAAGAACGTGCAGGACCGGCTGAGCCAGGCGCAGAGCAATGGCAAGCTGACCCAGGCACAGGTCGACGCGCTTCTCAAACAGTTCGACGACAACGCGCCCAAGCTCATGGCCGACGCCAATCTGGGCCAGCAGATCGGCCGCGCGATCGGCAGGCGCCACCCGGTCGCGGCCGGCCTGATCAAAGCCACCGCCGACGTGACCGGCACGCAGCCGAAGGACGTGCTGGCCGCGCTGCGCCAGGGCCAGAGCCTGGCGCAGTACGCCCAGGCCCACGGCAAGACCGCCGACGACATCCTGGCCAGGCTGCGCGAGCAGGGCCAGCAGCGGCTCGACACAGCGCTCGACCGCGCTAAGGAGCTTATCGAGAAGCCGGGGCTGGGGCGCGGCGGCAACCAGGGCGGAGCCCCGACGGCCACGCCGACCGAGTAGCCAATAACTGTGCGGCCAAGCTAGCAGACAGGCCAGGGCATCGAGAAATGCCCTGGCCTGGATAGATCGGGAACGCGTTCTCGTACTTCGAGCAACCAAAAACGCCGCGATCCCGCCCGTCGAACTGGAACGCGTTGTTGGACGGGCACCCCCTTTCACGCCGTTGCGTGAGTCCGGTTGTGTCGTTCTTGCATCAGCAGGCCTAGACGGCGTCCGAGTGCGGTCGCGGCGCAGGATGATATGGAACTGGTCGGCGTGGCCGACGTGGTGAGCGACTGGCGCATCAAGGTGGCGGTCGAGAAAGGCTTTCCGGTGCTGGCCTCCACCGCCGAGGCGATGCACGGCGCCGGCCTCCCGGTCGCCGGCAACCTCGGCGACATCCTGAGTACGATCGACGTGGTCGCCGACGCTACGCCTAAGAAGGTCGCGTCGGCGAACCTGGAGCGTTACCTCGGGCGGCCGCGCGGCGACATGTGGGAGGTCGGCCTGTGGGAGGACAGCCTGACGGTCAAAGGCAACGAGCTGTTCTACAACTACCAGGTCTACAACCAGGCGATCGTCGTCCCAGAGACGGTCGACGCCATCCGCGCCCTGACCGGCATCGAAGAGAACGGCCTGGCGTCGATCGCGAAGACCGGCAAAGCGCTGGGGCTGGTGCGCGAGTTCCTGGGGTAGGTCAGGCAACACTTAGCCGGCCATCGGCGCTGGCTCAGGCGCGGAGGAAGCTGGAGGAAAAATGGCCCGAGCCGTTCTCCTAATGGAGCCATACGATCAATAAATTCCCGCGTAGTTTTAACCTGAGCTGTCAACGGTCCTGCGTGGCTCACTTCCCGAGGTAGCTTGAAGCAGAACCGAAAGGTTTCAGGCGTTTCAGCCGCCCACCGCTGCACAGTCTCACTGCGAGGGGTCGCATAGAACGTAGTATTTCCTTCGGTAGTAGTCAGCCTGCGGCTATACAGTGACAAGAAGTCGGCACTTTTGCTACCGGGCGGGAACAAGCCGCCGACCCAATCTTTGTAGCCCCACAGAGCGCAGCCGATGTAGAACTTGTTGTTGCCCATATTGCTTCCCATAGGAATTATTGGACATGAGGAGCTAACACTACAACGAGACTTTACTTCCGAATGGGGGTTCGGGGGCCTCTGGCCCCCGTAAAACCCTATTCGGAGGGGGTGCGAGGGGCGGCAAAGCCGCCCCTCGCACCCCCAGTGAGGATGGAATCTGGAGGGCGAAGCCCTCCAGACCTCCCAACGCTCGTTATACTACTAGATTCTTGGATATTGGCATTGAAATTATTAGACATTTCTGACTATCTCAACAAGGGGCATTCGCCTCTTTCTCGCTCAGCTGTCACGCTACCATAACTTCCGTACTCTGTCCAATAGGTCGAATACGTCGTCGATGATCTTCTGTGTCAGCAGCCCCTGTTGGAGCATTTCGGTCGCAAGGATGGATCGAAAGAGCACACCATTTTGCACATTCGGGCGCCGAAAATCGCCGATTGGGAAGCAGTTCAGACCGTCGCGACCCTGGAGCAGTACGGCCGCAACTTGACCGAGCTGGCGCGGCGTGGTAAGCTCGACCCAGTGATTGGCCATGACGAGGAGATCCGCCGCGTCATCCAGATCCTCAGCCGGCGTACCAAGAACAACCCGGTGCTGATCGGCGAGGGCCTGGCCCAGCGGATCGTCCGCGAAGACGTGCCCGAGGCGCTCAAGGATAAGAAGGTGGTCGCGCTGGACCTGGGCGCGCTGATCGCCAGCGCCAAGTACCGCGGCGAGTTCGAGGAACGCCTCAAAGCGATACTCAAGGAGATCCAGGAGCACGATGACATCATCCTGTTCATCGACGAGCTGCATACCGTCGTGGGCGCGGGCGCGGCCGAGGGCGCCATGGACGCCAGCAATATGCTCGAGCCCATGCTGGCGCGCGGCGAGCTGCGCCTCATTGGCGCCATGATAGAGGAAACCCGAACGCAGGTGCTGCACCCGCAGGCAGTGGCTGTGGGCGCCAATAGTGAGACGCGTTTGGGAAGGTGACGACGCTTTGTCGCTTTCCACCCGCTACCAGCCGCTGTGGAGGAACTATCTATGAGCAAGCATGCAAACAAACTGACTCCTAGCCAGATCGAGGGTTTTCGTGTCCGCCTCGAGGCGATGCGCGCGGCTTTGCGCGCGCAGCTCGCCGATGCGCAGCAGGAGCTTGCCGCGCCAGATACGATTGTCGATGCCGAACTTGATCAAGGCGACGACGCCAACCTGCTGTTCGCGCACGAGGAGTTGCTTGACCTGATTGCGCGCCAGCAGGCCGAAGTGGCGCAAGTTGAGCGGGCGCTCGCCCGCATTACCGCCGGTACATACGGGACAAGCGAAGTGTCCGGGCGACCCATCCCAATCGAGCGCCTGAATGCACGCCCATACGCCACCACACGTGTCGATGAGCCGCCGCCCCCGGATGAATAGCTTCGGCATTGCGGTCGCCGGTTCGCCAGCTGGATGCGTCGCTGAGGAGCTACGAATGCGCGATCCCAGGAAAGAGCGCTCGATTATATCCACGCGCGCCCAAGCATCGACCAGGCGTGGGCTGAAGCAGGGCTATCGGCCCGATCGTGTCGCGAACCAGGCGCGCTCGGCTCACGGACGATCCGCGATCACCCCCAATTGTTGCAGCAGCCCAAGGTCGTCCCGGACCTCGCGATTCTCCACCCCTTTCCC
>DATFXE010000307.1:0-8018 GCA_035258585.1 Roseiflexaceae bacterium
GCGCCGCCGCGGCTTTCGGCGCTACCGACCGGCTGCCGGTTCCATCCGCGCTGCCCGCTTGCCGTCGAGCGCTGCATTGTCGAGACGCCCGAGCTTCGGGCTGTTGCGCAGGGGCAGCTGGTGGCGTGTCACCTGGCGTGACGCCAAGGACTGAGGACTAAGGGCCGAGAACCGAGAACCCAGAACCGAGAACCGAGAATCGTGACGGGTGTCGTGTGCTGTGTGTCGCGTCTCATGATGCGTCACTCGCCACTCGTCACCTTGTCATCTTGTCATCTTGTCACCTGCCGAATGGGCACAGCCATGACCACACAGCCACCTGTCGACGAACACTCCATCCTCGAAGTGACCGATCTGACAAAGCATTTTCCAGTTCAGCGCGGCGCAGTCGAGACTCTGCGGCGAGTACCACGGCGCCTGGTCCGCGCCGTCGACGGCGTGTCGTTCGATCTGGGGCGCGGCGAGGTGCTGGCGCTTGTCGGCGAGAGCGGCTGCGGCAAGACCACCACGGCCATGAGCGTGATGGGCCTGACCGAGCCAAGCGGCGGCGTCATTCGCTTCGAAGGCCGCCCGCTGCACGAGCAGCTGCGGCGCGACCGCTCGCTGCGCCAGACCATCCAGATGGTTTTCCAGGACCCGTATGAGTCGCTCAACCCGCGCATGACGATTGGCCAGCTCGTCGCCGAGCCGCTGCAGGTCCACAAGCTCTACAAAACTGCGGAAGAGACTGAGCGCGCCGTACTCGCAGCGCTCGACGAGGTCGGGCTGCGACCGGCGGCCGAGTTCGTCGCCCGCCGGCCACACGAGCTGTCGGGCGGGCAGCGCCAGCGCGTGGTGATCGCCGGCGCGCTTGTGACCGGCCCGCAGCTGCTGGTCGCCGACGAGCCGGTGAGCATGCTCGATGTCTCGATCCGCGCCGAGATTTTGATGCTGCTGAACGAGCTGCGCAAGCGCCGCGGGATCAGCATCCTGTTCATCACGCACGATCTAGCCACCGCCGCGCTGTTCGCCGACCGGATCGCGGTGATGTACCTGGGCCGGATCGTCGAGATCGGCCCGGCCAGCGCGATACTGGAGCAGCCGTTGCACCCCTACACGAAGGCGCTGCTCTCGGTCATCCCCAGCCTCAACCCGCGCCGGAAGCGCGAGCACCTGATCCTTCAGGGCGAGACGCCCAACCCGGCCGACATCCCTTCCGGCTGCCGCTTCCACCCGCGCTGCCCAATCGCCAATGCGCTCTGTCGCCAGACCGACCCGCAGCTCGAGCACAAACAGGGCCATGAAGTCGCGTGTATTCGGGTGTAGAGCGCTTCGCCGGAGTTGGGAGATAGGGGTTGGGGACTTGGCGCGTCTTCCTGACACCAACTCCCAACCCCCAACTCCCGACCCCCACGATCTGGTATAATCCTCATCACTATGCTATCAATTCAGCTTCTTGGCGCGCCGCAGCTACTGCTGGACGGGCGCTCGCTGAGCGTGCCGCGCCGCAAGAGTCGCGCGCTGCTGTTCTACCTGGCCGCGCGCACCACGCCGGCGACGCGCGACCATATCCTGGCGCTGCTGTGGCCCGACCACGATCGGCCGGCCGCACAGCAGATTTTGCGCACCTCGCTGCACGGGCTACGCAAGGCGATCGGCTCGGCATTAATCGTCGGCGACGAGGCGCTGTCGCTCGCGCCCGACGTCGCTGTGGATGTGCGGCGCTTCGAGGCCGGCCTCCCGTCGGCCGATCCCGAGATGCTGGCAGCCGCGCTGGCGCTCTATCGCGACGATTTCCTGGCCGACTTCAGCGTGCCCGATGCCGAGGCATTCGAGTCCTGGGCCGACGCCGAGCGCGAGCGCTACCGCCAGCTGGCCGTGCGTGGGTTGACGACGCTGGCTCAACACTACGAGGCCCGCCGGGATTACGCCGCGGCGCGTGAAACGCTGGCCCGCGCGCTGGCGTTCAATCCGCTCCAGGAAGATGTGCAACGCACGGCCCTGCGGTTGGATTACCTGTCGGGCGATCGCGCTGGCGCGATCCGCCGCTATGAGACGCTGCGCCGCATGCTCGACGACGAGTTCGGCGTGCCGCCGATGGACGAGACGCGCGCGCTCTATGATGCGATTATCACCGATAGCTTGCTGACCAAAGGCCAAAGACCAAAGACCAAATATAGCGGGCTGGAGCGGGCACCAGCCCTTCGGCCTTCGTCCGTGGTCGTTGGTTCTTCGTCCGATATGCTGCCGTTCATCGGGCGCGCCGCCGAGCTACAGAAGCTGCGCGAGGTGGCCGCGACGCACAAGCTGGCGCTGATCGAGGGCGAGCCGGGCATCGGCAAGACCCGGCTGGCAAGCGTGTTCGTCGAAGAGTTCGATGGTGTGGCGCTGATCGGCGCGGCGCGTGAGCTGGAGCAGGCGCTGCCCTATCAGCCGCTGATCGAGGCGCTGCGCGGCCTGCTGGCGCGTCCCGATTGGCCGGCCCTGCGCACCACGCTTGACATGCCGCAGATCTGGCTGGCCGAGGTGACGCGGTTGCTGCCGGAGCTGGCCGAGGATGGCGCCGCGCGAGCTGATGGTGCGGCTTTGCCATCGGCGAACGAGTCGCGGCTGTGGGAAGGCGTCAGCCAGCTGCTGCAGGCGCTGGCGCAGCGCCGGCCGCTGGTGCTGCTGCTCGACGACCTGCACTGGGCGGACGCCTCGACCCTGGCGGTGCTAGGGTATCTGATACGCCAGGCGCCGGCTGCGCCGATCACATTTCTGGCCACCGCGCGCCCGGCCGCGCCGCGTTCGGCGCTGGCCGCGCTGCTCCAGACGCTCACGCGCGAGGATCGACTCCAGCGCCTGCCGCTCGCGCGCCTATCGAATGACGACACCGTGGCGCTGGCGCGGCACCTGAGCGCGATCTATACCTATCCGCTTGCCGACTGGCTGGCGCGCAACGCCGAGGGCAACCCCTACATCGTGGCCGAGTTGGTGCGCTACGCGCGCGAACACAAGTGGCTGCGTCCCGACGGCACATTGAATCTATCGGCGCTCTCTGAATCGCCGGTCCTTCCGCATAGCGTCTACAGCCTCATCCAGTCGCGGCTGGTGCGCCTTTCGGACCCGGCACGGCGCGCGCTGGATGTGGCGGTGGCGATCGGCCGCGAGTTCGATCTCAATCTGGTGGCACGCGCGTCCGGGCTTTCCGAGGATGCCGCGGTCGACGCGCTTGACGAGCTGCGTGCGACCGCACTGGTCGTGCCGGTCAGCTCGGCCAAAGGCCAGCACGACGCCCTGCGTTTTGGCTTCGACCATACCCTCACCATGGAGGTAGCGTACCGTGAGATCAGCGAGGCGCGCCACCGGCTGATCCATCGCCAGGTCGCCGAGGCGCTCGAGCAGCTGCACGCCGACGATCTGGACTCCGTGGCCGGCTTGCTGGCCTCGCACTTCGCCGAAGGCAATGCGCCCGAGCGCGCCGCGCGGTATGCTGTGCGCGCAGGCCGGCGCGCGGCTGAGCTGGCAGCCTGGGCCGAGGCGATCGCATTTTACGAAATGGCGTTGGCGGGAATGGAGAACGGTCAGCGCGAAGCAACCTATCTGGCGCTGGCCAACGCATATTCACAATCGGGCGCGGCGGCGCGCGCCGGCGAAGCTTACCGCAGTGCGATCGAGCTTGCCACGGCGCGCGGCGATACTGTTGCGGCTGATCAAGCGCGCCTGGAGCTCGGCCGCACGCTGCTGGTGCAGGCGCGCTTCGCCGAAGCGATTGCGATCGCGCGCGCGGTGCTGGAAAACGGCGACGCCAAAAATGTCGTGGGCGCCGAGATGCTGTGGGGCACTGTGCTGTCGATCGAAGGTGTGGATCTGGACGGCGCTACCGAGCATCTCGACAGAGCCGCATCGCTGTGCGCCGCCCAGCAAGATCCAACGATTCTGGCCCAAACCACTTTCGAGCTTGGCAGCATTGCAGCCCAGCAGGGCGACCTGACGCGCGCGATCGAGCTGTACCGCCGTGTGCTGGCTGTCGGCCAGAGCAATTTGGCCGCCAGCCAGTACCGCATCCTGGCGCATAACAATTTGGCCTATCATCTGCTGCTGCTCGGCTATCCTACGGCAGCCGAGCACGCCAGGGCCGGACTCAAGCTCGCGCGTGAGAGCGGCGTGCTTGTCTTCCAGCCCTATTTGCTCTCGACGCTGGGCGAGATCGCGCTGGCGGATGGCAACCTTGATGCCGCCGAGGCCTACTTCAACGAAGGGTTCGAGCTGGCCGAGCGGCTGGCTATCCCCGAGCGGGTGGCCGGGCTGACAGCCAACCTGGGGCTGGTGTCGATCAAGCGCGGACAGACCGCGCTGGCGATCCATCGTCTCTCGACGGCGCTGGCGCGCGCCGACGCCCTTGGCACCCGCCACCTGGCCGCACAGATCCGGATCTGGCTTGCCCCGCTGCTGCCGCCCGCCGAGGCGCGCGCCACGCTGGCCGAGGCGCGCGCCCTGGCCGAAAGCGGCGACCGCACACGCCTGATCAAAGAGATCACCCGGCTGGAAGAGCAGTTGAGAGTTAAAAGTTGATACAACAAAACTCTTAACTTTGTGTTTACGCTCCTGTTTACGTAGCTGTCACGCCGGCCGATTATAGTGATGTCAGACACGCGACACACGGGTGTCAATAACACGAGTTAGGCAAGCTGGGAAGTTTGGAGGGCGCGCAACCGCCCCGCACCCCCATCGCGTAGCTTGTGTCGGCAACAATAGAAAAGGAGTATTCCTATGGCATGGCAGATCGATCCGGCGCACTCGGAGATTCAGTTCTCGGCCAAGCATATGATGATTTCGACGGTACGCGGACGCTTCAATGAGTTCACTGGCACGGTCGATGGTGATGAAGCTAACCCCACTGCGGCGAAGGTGGAGGTTAAAATCGATGCGTCGACCCTGGTTACTGGCGACGAGAAGCGCGACACTCATCTGCGCTCGCCCGATTTCCTGGATGTCGAGAAGTACCCATACCTCACCTTTAAGAGCACGCGCGTCGAGCAGGTCGACGATTCGCACGGCAAATTGTACGGCGATCTGACCATCCGCGATGTGACCAACCCGGTTGTGCTGGATTTCGAGTACGCCGGCCAGGCCAAGACACCCTGGGGCACCACCAGCGCCGGCTTTAATGCCACGACCAAGATCAACCGCAAAGATTGGGATCTGAACTGGAACGTGGCGCTCGAGACCGGCGGCTGGCTGGTCAGCGACCAGATCAGGATCGATATCGAGCTCGAGCTGATCAAGCAGGTCGAGCAAGCGCAGGATGCCGAGACGGTTGCCGCGTAACGCCGCGGCTACATAGTGATGGGACGCGTAGGGGCGGGCTTCGTGCTCGCCCCTATGATTCATTTATAAAAATAAGAAGATGATGATTACTCCAATGCATGTCCTCGGCATTTCCGGCAGCCTGCGTAAGGCCTCGTGGAATAGCGGCCTGCTGCGCGCCGCTGGGGAGCTATTACCGGAGGGAATGTCGCTCGAGATCGTCGATCTGCGAGACATCCCGTTGTATAATCAAGATCACGACGGTCCAAACGCGCCCGAGGCGGTGATACAGTTGAAGCAGCGCATTCGCGCCGCCGACGCACTGCTGATTGCGACTCCGGAGTATAATGGCTCGATGCCCGGCGTGTTGAAGAACGCGATCGACTGGGTCTCGCGGCCGGCGAATGACTCGCCATTCTCCGGGAAGCCGCTGGCGATCATGGGCGCTGGGGGAATCTCGGGAACTATTCGCGCACAGCTGGCGCTGCGTCAGGTCGCGGCCTCGATCAACACATTCCCGCTTAACCGCCCGCAGATTCAGATCACGCGCGCCTGGGAAAAGTTCGACGCCGAGGGCAACCTGACCGACGAGCAATCGCGCCAGGAGATCCGCGCGCAGCTGGAGGCGCTGGCCGCCTGGACCCGGCGATTGCGTGGGGAGTAGCGACAGAGACTGGAGACGGGAGACGGGAGACTGGAGATGGAGGAAGTAGCGTAGGTCTCAGGTCTCAGGTCTCAGGTCTCGCGTCTCGGGTCGCGGGGTCTCGCATCTGCTAAGCTGGAGGAACAATCGATGACGATTCTTGGCCTGCACCATATCACACTGGTCAGCTCCGATGCCCAGCGCACGGTGGATTTCTACACCCGCGTGCTTGGGCAACGGCTGATCAAGCAGACGGTCAACTTCGACGACCCGAGCAGCTATCACCTGTACTTTGGTGACGAGATCGGCCGGCCTGGCACCGCGATTACATACTTCGAGTGGAAGGGCGCGTCGCGCGGCTACCCCGGCATCGGCGGCACCCATCACTTCGCCATGCAGGTGGCCGATCGCGACGGGCTGCTGAAATGGAAGCGCCGGCTGACCGATCTCGGCATCGAGGTCGACGGCCCGCTCGACCGGCACTACTTTACGTCGATATACTTTCACGACCCCGACGGGGTGATCCTCGAGATTGCGACCAACGGCCCCGGCTGGACCGTCGACGAGGCGCCGGACAGCATCGGCACGGCCTACCGCGAGCCACCGCCGTCTATGATCATCTCCAACCGCGACACCGCGCGCATCCAGGCCGAGACATGGCCCGAGCCGGTGCCGGAGATCAGCGCCGACATGGCCCTCTCGCGCGGCATGCACCACATCACCGCGATCGGCGCGAACATCGAGCGCACTCAGGCGTTCTTCGGCGATCTGCTGGGCATGCGGCGGGTCAAGATGACCTCGAACTTCGACGACCCCAACTCGGCGCACTGGTACTGGGGGGTCGGCGAGGGCCGACCCGGCACGCTGATCACCTACTTCGAGCGCGACCCCGCCAAGACGCGGCGCGCGCGCATGGGTGCTGGCCAGACGCACCACTTCGCCCTGGCCGTGCCCGACGAGGAGAGCCAGCTGGAGTGGCGCGAGAAGCTGCTAGCGGCGGGGCTGCGTGTCTCGCCGGTGTTAGACCGGATCTACTTCAAGAGCATCTATACCAACGACCCGGATGGCCATATCGTCGAGCTGGCCACCGCCGGCCCCGGCTTCACCGTCGACCAGGGCGCGGCCGAACTTGGCACGAAGCTGATGCTGCCGCCCTGGCTGGAATCGCAGCGCGACCAGATCGAGGGCCTGCTGGTGCCGCTAACTGTGCCCGAGTGGCGCGGCGAGTGATAGCTGCGCCTTCCTGTCATAGCAACTTGCTCCATACCCCGGTCCACTCGGGCAGGCACGCCCAGCCGTGCTCGCGGATGCGCGCGGCCATCTCCTGCCCGAAGAAGAACTCGGTCCGCGCGATAGCCTCATCCACACTGGCAAAGTGATAGTCGGTGGGTATGGTATCGCGGCTGAAGTCCCATTCGTGCTCCAGCCAGTCGTAATATTCGCCCAGCTCGGCGGTGGGCGGCGTGGGCGTCAGGCTGCCGGTGGATAGGGTTTCGAAGATGATCAGCGCGCCGGCCGGGGCAGCTACCCGATGCATCTCCTGTAACACCTGGTTGATCTGGGTGCGCCAATCGCCGGCGAACCAGCGCCGCATGTGCCCGATCGCCCATCCGGCGGTCACCAGCTCGGCCCAGGCCGATCGAACCGGCAGGCGCCGCATATCGCCCTGGATCAACGTCCAGCGCCCGCCGTGCCGCCGGCGTTGGGCGACGTTCTGCCGCAGCATGTCGCCATACAGATCCAGCCCAACCATCTGTGCGGCCTGCTCGCCGATCAGCAGCGGCAAGCGCCCGGTGCCGGTCCCGAGATCGAGGATGCGCTTGCCGTGCGCCGAGGTCACTCGCTCGATCGCGGGTAGCAGCTGCGCATCGATATCTTCGGCCGCGATCATCTGGTGGTACTCTATGGCGCGCGAAGCATAGATCGTTTCGAAGTGTTCCATAGATCACCCTATGTCCTTTAGTATTACAACGAGAGTTGGGAGGTCTGGAGGGCTTCGCCCTCCAGATTCCATCCTCAGTGGGGGTGCGAGGGGCGGCTTTGCCGCCCCTCGCACCCCCACCGAATAGGGTTTTTCGGGGGCCAGAGGCCCCCGAACCCCCAT
>DATFXE010000308.1:0-5937 GCA_035258585.1 Roseiflexaceae bacterium
GCGGCCGGCCAGCACCCCGAAACCCCGGTTGGGGAGGCTCACACGGGTAGGTATGGTTATATCCAAGCGGGGGTCTGGGGGCGGCCGGGTACCCTCTGGGTGTGGGCACCCGGCCGCCCCCAGATCAGAATTTTCTGGTCGTCGTACTGGCGGCAAGGCCGCCAGTACGACGACCAGAAAAGGCATCAGGAAGGGCACAGCCCTTCCTTACCTACCCTTGTGAGGGTTGGGGGGTCCAGGCGGGCTTCCCCAAGTGGCCACTTTGCTGAGTGTGCAAACATAGTGTGTACTAAGCTCATGAGTAATCTAGAAATTGCGGTGAAAATTGTGTTATGCTTCCATCTCACTGGTATGTTTGATACTTGGGACGAAAGCAGAACCCGATAACCAGGACGTTGTTCGTGGATCGAGAGGTTAGTATGACTGACGCCCCACTTAAAATCCTGCTGATGGCCGCTGAGATGGTGCCCTTCGCGAAAACCGGTGGCCTAGCCGACGTGACCGGCGCGCTGCCCAAGGCGCTGAAGGCGCAGGGCCACGACATCCGCGTGGCAATGCCCCGCTACGGGCGGATCGACCGTGATCGCTTCCACGTAGCCGAGGCGCTGGCGCCGTTCCCGGTGCCGATGAACGACCACAACGAGGATGCGGCGCTGCTGCAGGCGATCGTCCCCTCCGCCAATGGCGAAGTTCCGGTGTACATGATCGACAACGCCCACTATTACGACCGCGATGGCATTTACATGTATGAGGACGACGCCGACCGCTTCATCTTCTTCTGTCGCGCAAGTCTTGAGGGTATGAAGCAGCTTGGATGGCAGCCCGATGTGATCCACTGCCACGATTGGCATACGGCGATCGTCCCGAACTGGCTCAAGACGATCTACAAAGACGATCCGTTCTACGCCAACACCGCCTGTGTCTACACAATCCATAACCTCGCCTACCAGGGGGTTTTCGGCTATCGCGTGCTGGAGATCGCCGGCGTGGACGAATTCGGCTTCATCGCCCACCCCGACACCCCGGCGCTGAACGATGTGGTCGATTTCATGGGCCGCGGGATCTACTATGCCGATATCATCAACACCGTCAGCGAAACCTACGCCAACGAGATTCTGCTGCCCGAGTTCGGCGAAGGCCTCGACCCGCTGCTGCGCGACCGGCGTAACCGGCTGTACGGTGTGCTGAACGGCATCGATACCGAGATCAATAATCCCGCCACCGATCAATACTTGGCCAAGCGCTATGATGTCGGCAACCTGGCAGGAAAAGTCGAGTGCAAACTGGATCTCCAGCGCGAGGCCGGGCTTCCGCAAAGCCGCACGACACCGCTGATTGGCGTGATCTCGCGCCTGGCCGACCAGAAGGGCTTCGATCTGATCGACCAGATCATCGAGCCGCTGCTGCGTAATAACGATCTCCAGATCGTCGTTCTCGGCACCGGCGACCAGCGCTATCACGAGCGGCTGAACAATATCCGGGCGCGTTTCCCCAAACAGATCGCGGTCTTTCTCACCTTCAACGCCCCTATCGCGCAGAAGATCTATGCTGGCTCGGATATGTTTCTGATGCCGTCGCGCTTCGAGCCGTGCGGCCTGGGCCAGATGATTGCGCTGCGCTACGGCTCCATCCCAATTGTGCGCGAGACCGGCGGGCTGGCCGACACGGTGCGCAACTTCGACCCAACCACCGGCGAGGGCAATGGCTTTTCGTTCCGGCCCTACGACTCGATGGCGCTCTACGCGGCCATCATCCGCGCGCTGGAGGACTATCACTACCGCAACACCTGGCAGCAGCTGATCCTACGCGCGATGTCGGCCGATCACTCATGGGAGACATCGGCCCGGCGCTACGTCGACCTGTACCGCCGCGCGATCACCACACGCAGCGAGCGGCCGCCGCACGAAACCTACGGCAAGCCAGAAGATAGTAGGCAGTAGGCAGTCGGCAATCGACACTGAGATCACGGCAAACGACGATTCTCATCGATACTGCCGACTGCTTACCGCTTACTGCTTACTGCCTGCGGCTGATTGCGAGATTGTGCTGGCTCTGAATCACATATTCATGCGCTTGATGTCCAATCTGTAACCTAAAATCAATCAACGGGATGTGCCAACTTCCCGACCAATTGCGTTGATATTTGCACGGGCCTGAAATTCACAGGCTCTGGGCGAATAACACATGTCATCGGCGCGAGGGAGCAGCCATGGAGAACTTCTACAACATCAATGGGCAGGATATCCATGTGGAGGAGATCGGGCCGCAGCATGGGCCGATCGCCATCCTGATCCATGGCTGGTCGAGCTCATGGTTCACATGGAAGCCAATCCTACCATCGCTGAGCAAACGCTATCGCTGTATCGCGATCGATCTGCCCGGCTTCGGTAAATCGCCCGCGCCCGCCGAGCGCCCAAGTATCGCCGGCTACGCCGATCTGATCGCCAAACTGATTGAGGAGTTCAGCGATCGTGCCGTGCTCATTCTGGGGCATTCGATGGGCGGCCAGATCGCCGCCACGCTGGCGCTACGCTACCCGGTGCTGGTGGAAAAGCTGGTGCTGCTCAATCCCGCGCTTAGCGGCCGGCTCTCCACACGGGTCAACCTCACGATGAAGCCGCACGTCATGGCCGAGCGCTTCCGCTTCGCCGAGTGGCTGCTCTACCAAGCCGCCAAGACCAGGCTCGACTACACTGACCACCTGCTGAAGCCGACCAACTTCGCCGAGCGCGCGCAGATATCCGCGCAGGATTATGCGCGCATCCGCGAAGACGCGCGCCGGCGCGGCCAGGGCCGTATGCGCGCCGCCTGCTTCATCGCCATGCAGGAAGGCGACCTGCGCGGTCGGCTGAGTAGTGTCGAGCCGCCGACGCTGGTGCTGTGGGGCGCCGAGGATAATATTGTGCCGCTGCGTGACGCCGGCGCCGTGGCGGCTGAGTGGCCCAAGGCCGATCTGCGGATCATTCCCAACGCCGGCCACTGGCCGCAGTTCGAGCAGACCGACGCGACGCTCCGGCACATCGCACACTTCCTTGGCCTGCCGCCCGAGATCAGCGGTGAGCACTGGAATGTCGATCAAGATCTCGCGCATATTCAGGACACCGCCAACTTCCTGAACAACTCCGAGATCGGCGGCCAGCTCACCGAGGCGCAGCGGCTGCGTCTGGCTGCGCTGGTTCACTCGCACGGCTACAGCCCCGGCGAAAAGGTCGCGACCATGAACAGCGACGGCAGCGAGATGTACATCGTCAAAGCCGGCACGCTCGAGGTCTGGCTAACTGCCGGGACTCAGCCGGTGCGGCTCGCGTTCATGCAGGCCGGGCAGGTGGCGGGCGAGCTGGCGCTGCTGGAGGGCACCGCCCGCAGCGCCGAGCTGCGCGCCGGGCCGCAAGGGGTGCAGCTGCTGGCGCTGACCCAGGCGGCGCTGACCACCCTGGCCGAGGACGACGCGGCCATGGGCATGCGCATGATGCAGAACCTGGCGATCTCGCTTGGCAAACGCCTGCGCCACCAGAACTGGCGCGCCGCGCGCGCGCAAGAGGTGATCGAGGCGTCGGCGAACTCGTAGTGAGTCGTTTGGTTTCGACATCGCCATTCGGTTGAACCGCAGAACCGCGGAACCAGTGAGCCGCGGTTCTGCGGTTCCGCGGTTCGTAAATGGCGATAGGCAAAACAACTGACCCAGTAGCGAGAACAGGCCACCCGTCACATTTCAGGCTTCATCGAATAACGCTCATCAACGCGAATGACAAGCATATTCGCGGAGCTTCCGGGAAGGTCGGGCCTGCGCTGGATTTCTGGCATCTTGGCTCGACCTTTCCGGAAGCTGACGATGCGCGTTATCTAGAGCTCACCAGCACCTCGCGCTCGTGCTCGAAGCTCCAGTCATCCAGCACCTCCAGTTCGATCTCGATTCGCGGATGCAGCGGGTCGATTCGTTTGACGAGGTGAATGTCGACCACGCGGTTGTCGTTCACCTCCAGCGCCGTGCAGATCGCATCCTGGGCGATCTTCAGCCCGCCATCCAGATCGCGCCGCAGCGGCGTCTCGAAGAAAAAGTCGATGAACAGCGCCAGGTAGCCGCGCCGTGCTGCGTCGCACAGCTCGTCGGTAATTTCGCCCGCATCGCGTTTGCGGCGCAGCTGCCGCAGCACATTCTGCTTGTAGCGCCGCGCCTCGGGGCTCAGCGAGCGCCGCCCGTTCACCGTGACGTACTGGTTATTGACCCCCGGCGGAAGCGGCAGGGTCAACAGCAGACGAAGCGCCATGGGACACCTCAGGACGAACATTTGTTCTCCAGAGGTATTATAGCAGAAGAATGTCAGCCTGCATTCCACTTCATGTCATCCCTCACTTCTCTTTTGGCGCATCGCTCAACGATAGCAGCACCCTGTGACATCCAGCGTCGCACCGCCGATTGACTTACCCCTGTGCTATAATCCCACAGCGGATCGTCGATTGAGGGAGGCGTTATGCTGGTTCACGAAAAAGCCAACCAGGCCGAGGCGCTGCTGGGCGAGACCGGGCTCGACTGCTGGCTGATCTTTGCGCGCGAGACCGGGGTACGGCCCGATCCGGGCGTCGAATTGGTGGTGGGGAGCGACGTCACCTGGGACTCGGCGTTCCTGTTCGGCGGCGGCCAGCGCGTGGCGATGGTGGGCCGCTACGACGCGCCGGAGATCCGCGCGAGCGGCGTCTTCGGCGATGTGATCGGCTACGATGAGGGCATTTCGGAGCCGCTGCTGGACGCGCTCAAGCGGCTGAATCCGCGCCGGATCGGCCTGAACTACAGCACCGACGACCCTATTGCCGACGGGCTGACCCACGGCATGTGGCTGCTGCTGAACGACATCCTGCGCGGCTCACCATACGCCGATCGGCTCCATAGCGCGGCCCCGCTGCTGGCCAGGCTGCGCGCCCGCAAAACGCCGGCCGAAGTCGAGCGCATTCGTGCAGCTATCGTCATCACCGAAGAGATCGTCGCACTGACTGGCGCCCAGATCCATCCCGGCGTGAGCGAGGCCCAGATCGGCAGCTTCATCCACGATCAGTTTCGTGCTCGTGGCCTGCCAAGCGCCTGGAGCTGGGATGCCTGCCCGATCGTCAACAGCGGCCCCGAATCGGAGCCCGGACATGGCGCCCCGCGCGATGACATTCTAGTAGGCCCAGGCCATCTGGTGCATATCGACCTAGGGGTCAAGCACGAAGACTACTGCTCCGATCTGCAGCGCATGTGGTACGTGCGCCGGCCAGGCGAGGATGCCCCGCCGCCCGCGCTCACGCGCGCCTTCGCCACCGTCGTCCAGGCGATCGAGGCCAGCGCAGCGGCGCTGAAGCCGGGCGTGCGCGGCTACGAGATCGACGCGATCGCCCGCGAGGTGGTGGTGGACTCGGGCTATGAAGAATACCGCCACGCGCTTGGCCACGGGCTCGGGCGCGCTTGCCACGATGGCGGCACACTGCTGGGGCCGCGCTGGGAACGCTACGGCACCACGCCTGAAGGTCTGGTCGAAGCCGGCAATGTCTTCACGCTCGAGCTGGGCGTACATACCGAGGCGGGGTATGTCGGCCTAGAGGAAGATGTGCTGGTGACCGAAGACGGCTGTGTGTTCCTTTCGTCGTTCCAACGCGAGCTGATGGTGATTTAGGGCAAGGAGCGATTTGGTACTCTACTGCTTTACTATTTAGTTTAGGACTTACCCAGTTGGCGTTTTAGCGGGGGCGCGGGGCCGCAGGCCCCCGAGAACCTTCTTTTTCCACTCATCTGTGGCGGCATTGCCGCCACAGATGAGTGGAAAAAATGGGGTTCTTTGGAGGGCTTTGCCCTCCAAACCTCCCAACCGCGTAACTCCTAAGAGAATAAAAAAGATCTAATGCAACATCGAATTCATTCGATACGCTTGCACACCTGTGCTAGAATAGGTGCAGCAGCTCGGC
>DATFXE010000309.1:0-3447 GCA_035258585.1 Roseiflexaceae bacterium
TGGCGCCGAGGCCATAGCCGTGCCACTCCATCGCCACGGGCATACAGGAAGTATTGCCGCGCGAACGTCTGCAACGACGATCGCGGCCGGAACAGCACCAGCGCGTCGGGCACGAATGCGAAGCGCACCCCGTCTCGGCGCAGCGCCAGGTCGAACAGGATATCCTCGCAGTGGCTGGCCCATTCGGGATAGCCGCCTACGCGCGTCCAGGCCGATTTGCGAAATGCGACCGATTTACCAAACGGTAGAAATGTCGCCGGGTCGATCTCCTCTGGCTCGCGGTAGTTGGTCGCCCCCAGCGTCAGCTCGAACAGGCCGCGCGAGGCCGGCCGGAAGAACCCGCCGACGACATCGGCATCGCCGCGCTCGATCGGCGCCACGATCCGCTCCAGCCAATGCACATCGAGCGTCAGGCCGGCGTCGGTACAGGCGATGATTGGGCCGCAGGCGTGAGCAATGGCGTTGTTACGCCCAGAAGAGATGTTGTGACCACCATGGATCAGCCGGATGGGGTAGCCGGCCGCGATGTACTGTGCGACGATTGCCGGCGTCTGATCGCGGCTGTTGCAGTCGTTGACCACAATCTCGTCGGCCGTGCGGGTCTGGGCCAGCATCGAGTCAAGCAGCGCGGCGATATTGTCGGCTTCGTCGCGCACAGTGCAGACAATTGAGACGCTGGATGCATCCATGTGCGATAATAGCTCCGTTGGCTATGCAGATGTCAGCCGGCAGTTGGGAGTGATATATCACTCCAGCCCTACCCATTCTTCCGCGCAAACTCGCCCATGAAGCTGGCCAGCGCGGCCGCGCCCTCCTGCGTCATAGCGTTGTAGATCGAGGCGCGGATGCCGCCGACGGAGCGGTGGCCGGCCAGCCCCACCATCCCCGCCGCCGTCGCTTCGCCGACGAAGCGCTTCTCCAGATCCTCGCTCGGCAGCCGGAAAGTCACGTTCATCTGCGAGCGGTTGCTGGGCGTGGCGTGGCCGCGGTAGAAGCCGCCGCTGCCGTCGATTGCATCATACACTGTTTTGGCTTTCAGATCGTTGCGTCTGGCCATCTGCTCCAGGCCGCCGGTCTCCTCAATCCACTCCAGCACCAGATTCAGCATATAGACAGCGAACACCGGCGGGGTGTTGTAGAGCGAATTGTTCTTGGCGTGGGTGCTGTAGCGCAGCATTGTCGGCGCCGTCTTGCTGGCGGTCTCCAGCCAGCTCTGGCGCACAATCACCACCGTCGCGCCGGCCGGCCCGAGGTTCTTCTGGGCACCGGCATAAATCAGCGCGAACTTGCGCGCATCGAGCGGTCGCGACAGGATATCGCTGCTCATGTCGGCTACCAGCGGCCGATCGCCCACATCCGGCCAAGCATGCCATTGGACTCCCTGGATGGTCTCGTTTGACGTGATGTGGACGTAGGCGGGCGATTCGCCCAGCACGATCTCGCCGGCAGTGGGGACGCGCCTGTAGCTATCGGCGCTGGTGCTGGCGGCCACGCGCGCCTGGCCCAACTTGGCGCCCTCCTCATAGGCTTTCTCGCCCCATGCGCCGTTGACCAGGTAGTCGGCGCTGGCGCCCGCCGGAAGAAAGTTCAGCGGCAGCATCGCGAACTGCAGGCTCGCGCCGCCCTGTAAGAACAGCACGCGGTACTCATCGTCCAGCCCCAGCAGCCGCTTGAAGGCCGCCTCGGCCTGGCTGTTGATCGCCTCGTACTCTTTCGAGCGATGGCTCATCTCCAGGATCGACATACCGCGCCCCTGGTAATCGCGCAGCTCCTGCTGAGCCTGCTCGATCACCGGCTGGGGCAGGATGGCCGGGCCGGCGTTGAAATTATAGACTTTGCTCATCGATGTATCCTCCTGCGTAGGTTCTTTAGGAGTTACGCAGTTGGGAGGTTTGGAGGGCTTTGCCCTCCAAAAAACTCCTCTTTCCGCCCACCCGTGGCGGCAAAGCCGCCACGGGTGGGCGGAAATGAAGGTTCTCGGGGGCCTGCGGCCCCTACCCCCGCTAAACGCCAACTGCGTTAGTCTCAGTTTTGTCTCACGCGGCAGCAACGCCAGGCTAGTCCGTTCAACGCTGAATTCCGGCCAGGATCGAGATTGGGAAGTATATCACATGTTGAATTGAGAATTGAGAATGAGAAATGAAGAATGTACTAGAGCGCTCTATTCTCAATTTTCAATTCTTCATTCACAATTGCGTGCGCTTGACACAATTCTTCAGTTAGTCTATCATATTAATACACTAAAACTCTCGAGGACTGGAGAAGACAATGCGAGGCCAAGCGATCTCGGCTCGTCAAACGAGCGGCGGGCAGGTCGATCGGACGGCGCTGCGGGTCAATCAGGCCTGCATCATCGGGTTTCTGGTCCTGGCGTTCCTGCTCGATCAACTGTGGTTGGTAGCGTTCGTGTTCGCCGTGATGGCGGTCGGCACAGCCCTGCCGCAGGCGGGGCTGTTCCAGCGGATCTACCGCGATGTGTTGCGGCCGGCGGGGCTGCTGAAACCGGATGTGCATCAGGAGGATGCCGCGCCGCACCGCTTTGCGCAGGGGCTTGGTGCAGCTGTGCTGCTCATCGCGACTATCGCGCTGTTGGCTGGCGCCCAGGCTATTGGCTGGGGCCTGGCGTTCGTGGTGATCGCGCTGGCGGCGATCAATCTGTTCTTCGGCTTCTGCGCCGGCTGCTTTGTCTACTTTCAGTTGCAGCGCCTGCGTCGGTGATAAGGTGAGGGGGTGACAAGGTGACAAGATGACCTTTCTCATGGGACTGTCATCTTGTCATCTTGTCATCTTGTCGAATTTATTGGGAATGTTCAAATGGTCGAGCGAATTGGAATTCTTATCACGCTGGCGCTTGCGATCGCGGCCGGATGGGCGGTCGTTCGCCTGTGGTCGGGCTGGAAGCTGCGCCGGCTGCGCTCTGCCACACCGCTGGCCGATCTGGCGCCGCCTGGGCGTCCGGCGGTGATAGCGTTCTCCACCCCTTCGTGCACCGAATGCCGGACACACCAGGCCCCTGCGCTGTCGCGGCTCGCCACCGCTCTGGGCGACCAAGTGACGGTGCGCTCGCTCTCCGCGCTGGATCACCCCGATCTGGTTCAGCAGATGGGCATCCTGACCGTGCCCGCCACCATTGTGCTGGATGCGACAGGCAAGGTGCGCCACCTCAACCTCGGCTACGCCAGCGACACTAGGTTGCGCGAGCAGCTTGCTATCAGCCAATAAGCCTGGCTAGCGCACCACGTGAACGTGTTTCATATTCACTCCTCTTGTTACTGCCTTCAAGACGTCGTGGCAGGTCGACTTGTTCCGATCTGGAAAGGTACCATTGCTAGGCTTCGGTCCAGCGCAATCGCACGAGGCTGATTGCCGCGCTTGCATCCAATTTGGTGGGGTAGTGTGGCGGCAAAGCCGCCACACTACCCCACCAAAGAGATTTCCGCGGGGGCC
>DATFXE010000310.1:0-6111 GCA_035258585.1 Roseiflexaceae bacterium
GTGCGTATTGCGTAGAAAAGCGCCACAATACGCACTACGGAATACGTACTGCCTACTACGATATGTCTGATTCTCAACCCACCGAACTCAACGTCGCCGATGTGCTGATGCTGCTGGCGAAGGGCGATCTGGATGTGCAGGGGATGTTGCCATGGAGCAGCAACTACACCTTGCTGGCCACCGTGCGCTGTGATGGCCTGCAAGGGCTGGCGGTCTATAAGCCGCGGCGCGGCGAGCGGCCGCTCTGGGATTTCCCGCGCGGCACGCTCTGTCAACGCGAGGTAGCGGCCTATGTGCTGAGCGCAGCGCTCGGCTGGCCGCTAGTGCCGCCCACAGTGCTGCGCGATGGCCCTTACGGTATCGGCTCGGTCCAGCTGTTCATCGACGCCGACCAGGAGGCGCACCTCTTCACGATGCAGAAGGAGGGCGGTTTCGACGAGGCGATCGAGCGGCTAGCCGTCTTCGACGTGCTCGCCAACAACGCCGATCGCAAGAGCGGGCACTGCCTGAAGGGCAACGATGGCCGGCTATGGGCGATCGATCACGGCATCTGCTTCCATGTCGAGCCAAAGCTGCGCACGGTCCTGTGGGACTACGCCGGCCAGCCGCTTCGGTCCGATACACTGGCCGAACTACGCGCGCTACGCGAGCAGTTCGACGCAAAAGACTCGATGTACGAAATGCTGGAGAGCCTGCTGGCGCCGGACGAGCTGCGCGCGTTGCGCCGCCGGCTCGATCGCCTGGTGGCGAGCGGCAAGCATCCTGATCCGGGGCCGGGGCGTAATGTGCCGTGGCCGCCGGTCTAGAATGTCTCAGGGCAGTGATCTGTGCGAAGGGGTGGCGCCTGTATGGCGTCGCCCCTTTGTGATTCCACGAAATCGCTATGGCAGGTGTTGACAACAGCTGCGCCTCCGTGCTAGATTGCTAGCATAGTCTGTTCAACTCATCACAAACCAGCCGCCAGAGTCTGGCGCGAGGCTACTGATTGATTGGTTGGCAGGCGAGCTTTACATAATACTGTAATACAACAATGCGAAGAATGACAATCCTGTTGCATAGAAGGGAACTAATCATATGACACAAGCGCTAGGAACCGAAGCGCGCCCATTGCGCGTGGCGATCGTCGGCGCCGGGCCGGCCGGCTTTTACGCCGCCGACGCGCTGCTGAAGCAGCCGAATCTGGTCTGTTCGATCGACTTCTTCAATCGCTTCCCCACACCATTCGGCCTGGTGCGCGAAGGCGTGGCGCCCGATCACCAGTCGATCAAGGCGGTCACGCGTATCTACGACAAAATCGCGTTCGACCCGCGCGTGCGCTATTTTGGCAACGTCACCTTCGGCGCCGATATCCAGCACGAGGATCTAAAGGCGCACTACGATCAGATCGTCTATGCTGTCGGCGCGCAGGCCGATCGCCGTATGAACATCCCAGGTGAGGATCTGATCGACAGCTACCCCGCGACAGCGTTCGTCGGCTGGTACAACGGCCACCCCGACTATCGCGACATGCAGTTCGACCTGAGTCACGAGCGGGTGGTAGTCGTGGGCAACGGCAACGTGGCGATGGATGTGACCCGCATCCTCGTCACCGATCCGGACGAGTTGGCCAAGACCGACATCGCCGACCACGCGCTTGCAGCCTTGCGTGCAAGCAAGGTGCGTGAGGTGGTGATGCTGGGCCGCCGCGGCCCAGCCCAGGCCGCCTTCACCAACGCCGAGCTGAAGGAGTTCGGCGAGCTGAGCGGCGTCAGGACGATCGTCGATCCGGCCGACCTGGAGCTGGACGAGCATAGTGCAGCTTCGCTGGCCGAGGACAAGATCGCGGCGAAAAATGTCGAGGTGCTGCGCGAGTTTGCCGCGCGCTCCGATTGGCAGGGTGAGCGGACGATCTCTATGCGCTTTTTGGTTTCGCCCATCCACATCATCGGCGATCAGCACGGCGAAGTTAAGGCGGTTGAAATCGAAAAGAACCAGCTGGTGCTGGATGAGAACGGTGGGCTGCGGGCCAAGGGCATCGCCGTATTTGAGACGATCAACACCGGCATGGTCCTGCGCTCGGTCGGCTACCGGGGTGTGCCGCTCAAGGGCGTGCCGTTCGACGAGGCCTCGTTCACGATCACCAACATCGCCGGCCGGGTGGTCCACTCGACCTCGGGCGAGACGATCGACGGCGAGTATGTCGTCGGCTGGGCCAAGCGCGGCCCATCAGGTGTGATCGGCACCAACAAGCCCGACGCGGTTTCGACCGTGGCGGCAATGATTGAGGATCTACCGACTCTGCCGGGCGCCGCCGACGAGAACCGCGATCCCAACATAATCGAGGCGCTGCTCAAGCAGCGTAAGCCCGACTATGTGACCTACGCCGGCTGGAAGGTGCTTGATGCCTGCGAGGTCAAGCGCGGCGCCGAGCAGGGTCGCCCGCGCGTCAAGGTCACCCGCGTGCCGGAGATGCTTTCTATCATTAAGCAGGGCTGATCGTCTAGAGATATGGAGCCTAGCAATTGGCGGTCAACCACACTGCTTTTGCTGGTAACGTATGTTATCCCGGATGTAACATGGTGGCTCCGGGGGCGTCCGAATGCGTTGCGGCGCATTCGGACGCCCCCGGAGCCACAAAACAGAGAGATCGGGCGTGCTCCTTCCGGGCCGCTGCCCGGCCCGGAAGGAGCACGCCCGACCAGCAGAGATGAGGAGAACTCACAATGACCAGTGAGCTTCGAGAAACCATTTCTAACGGCCCGAACGGCATGTACGACGTCGTCATTATCGGCGCGGGGCCGACGGGCCTGTTCGCGTCGTTCTACGCCGGTATGCGCGGCATGCGTACGCTGATCCTCGACGCGCTGCCCGAGCCGGGCGGTCAGGTGGCGGTGCTCTACCCCGAGAAATTTATCTACGACGTGCCCGGCTTCCCCAAGATCCTTGGTCGCGATCTAGTCAAACAACTGGTCGAGCAAGCGATGACATTTCACCCTGACATTCGCCTCGACGAGCAGGTGCGGCAGCTCACGGTCCACGGCGAGCGCGATATCGAGCTGACGACCTCACGAGGCAGCTATCGCACGCGTTCAGTGCTGATCAGTGCGGGTGTCGGTGCCTTCTCGCCAAACAAACATAACGCGCCTGGCGCCGCGCGGTTCGAGGGCAACGGCGTCCACTACTTTGTCAAGGAGAAGGTCGCCTTTCGAGGCAAGCGCTTGCTGATTATCGGCGGCGGCGACAGCGCGGTGGATTGGGCGCTGAATCTGAAGGACTACGCCAAAAGCGTGACGTTGATTCACCGACGCGATCAATTCCGCGCCCACGAGCATAGCGTCGTCGAGCTGCGCCACTCGCCAGTCGAGATCAAGACATTTTATGAGCTGAAGGAGCTGCACGGCCACGGCAGGCTCGCGGCGGCTACGATCTTCCACAACCAGACCAAAGACGAGCAGACGTTGGAGGTTGATAGCGTGCTGATTTTCCTTGGCTTCAAGGCCGACGCCGGGCCTATTAAGAGCTGGGGCCTGGAGATGGAGGGCAAGGGCCGCGCGATCAAGGTTGGGCCAAACTTCGAGACCAGTCTGCCGGGCGTCTTCGCCGCTGGCGATATCGCCGGCGTGCCGGTCAAGCTCGACCTGATCGCGGTCTGCTTCGGTCAGGCGGCGATCGCTATCAATTCAGCCAAGGCGTATGTCGATCCACAGGCCAAGGTGTTCCCCGGCCACAGCTCGGAGATGAAGCTGTAGTGGACGAATGACCAAGGACGAAAGACCAAAGACCAAAGATCATCGCAGTAGATAGCATCTTTGGTCCTTGGTCTTTCGTCGTTCTCCGTTTTAGCGTATTCCGGCGAATAGATCGTCCTCATACCCTTCGTGCGCGGGCAGCGACAGGCGCGATCGCAGTAGCGTGAAATACTCGACGCCGAACCACTGGCGGCCAATCTCTTCGGGCATGGAGAGAAATGGCCCGTCGGCGGCGATCTGCGTGCGGTGCTCCAGCAGCGCGGCGCGCTTGCGAGCGGTGTAGGCGCCCACGTCGATGGCAGTCGTGATCCGCTCCAGCGGCACCGTGAAGCGCGTGATGTCGTACTCTGGATTGTCGAGTGGCGTCTGCATGCCCCGCTCGTGCATCTGCTCCCAGGCCCGCTGGGTCAGCTCGCGCGGCCGATTCATCTCATACAGCTTCAGCGGCGCCCAGGCCGGGCCGGCCTCAGGGTAGCGCGCCGGGTCGGCCGCGGCGTCGAAAGACGCCACGGTGGCCTTGTGGCAGGCGATATGGTCGGGGTGGCCGTAGCCGCCGTGTTCGTTGTAGGAGACCAGCACCTGCGGCCGGTAGGCGCGCACAAGGCGGACCAGCCGTCCGGTCGCCTCGGCCAGGTCGGCCTGGTGGAAGCATTCGGGATGCTGGTTCGAAGGCGTACCGACCATGCCTGAGTCGCGATAGCCTAGGAATTCCTGACGTTTGATCCCCAAGATCTCGGTCGCCCTGCGCAGCTCATCGCGGCGGATGTCGGCCAGGCGCGCGTGGTTTTCCGGCGTGTCCATCTCGGCGACCACGATCTCGCCCTCTTCGCCGAGCGTGGCGGTCACCAGCACAGTTTCGACGCCTGCGTCGCTATAGTGCGCCAGCGTACCACCGGAGCCGATCACTTCGTCGTCGGGGTGAGCGTGAACGATGATCAAGGTGAGCCGTTCATGCATGGTGATAAGTTTCCTCGGTGTGACAGCTTGGGCGGTGATTCCTTAAGGTTAGATTATAGATCATCCGCGCGGTTGCCTGAACTGGCTCGCGCGTGCTACTATTATGGCAACAAACATCAAAGCATTCCAATCGGTGGGGTGCAGGGGCCTACAGCCCCTCCAGACCTCGCCAATCGGATAACTCATTGAGGCATATATGACTGAGTCAACCGCCGCCGAAGTTCAGCAGCTGGTCCAGCAGGGGCGCGCAGCGGCGCTAGCGGGCGATACCTTCGCGGCACGGTCGAGCTTTCGCCGCGCCACCGAGATCGACCCAACCTGTGCTGACGCCTGGGCTGGCCTGAGCGGCGTGGTGCCGATCCTGGCCGAGAAGCACGAGTATCTTCAGCGGGCGCTGGAACTGGAGCCGGGTAATAGCGATATTGCGGCCAGCCTGCGCTACGTTGAGCAGCTTCAGTCCGAAGGTATGCAGATCGAGCCCTCGCGGCGGCGCGCCGAGCGCCTGGCCTCCAGCGATGCCTCGCCGCTGCTCTCGGCGCCCGAGCCGCCGGTTGTGGCGACCGAGATCGAGTACTGCTACCGCCACCCCGATCGCGAGACTGGCTTGCACTGCACGGTCTGCGGCCGGCCGATCTGCGGCGAGTGCGCCATGATGACGCCGGTGGGCCAGCTCTGCCCGGACGACCGCAAGGCGCGCCGGCCGAGCAACTACAAGGTTTCGGCCAGGGATGTGATCGTCGGCGGCGTGGTGGCGCTGTTCGCGTCGGCGCTGGTGGCGCTTGTGCTCTCGCTGTTTATGGGCCGGCTGGGGCTCTTTGGCCTGCTTATCATCTTCATGGTTGGCCCAGCGATCGCCGAATTTATTGTGCGTGTTGTCGATCGCGTCACCAGGCTCAAGCGCGGCCGCCCAATGCAGATCGCCGTCGGCACGGCGATCGTGATCGGCACGCTGCCGTTCGCTCTTTTCGGCGGCTTGCTGCTGCTGCTGTATTTGGTTCTGGCCGTCACGACGGCAGTGGCGCGGCTGAGGTAGAGCAACCGCGCTCGCCTGTCCGATCGACTTTCTCGATCCCCCATCTCCTGCGGCGGCAGGATGGGGGATTTTTTATTCCACTGCACCAGCGCGCATCATTGCAGTCATCAGGCACGGTATAGAGTGTGGCGGATCTCTCCATACCTATCTGTGAGAACGACAATGATCGAATCTGCACCTGTCGAAGTCCAACAGCTCATTCAGCAAGGGCGCGTGGCCGCGCTGGCTGGCAATACCTTAAGTGCGCGGACACACTTTCGGAGCGCCACCGAACTCCACCCAGTCTGCGCTGAGGCCTGGATCGGTCTGAGCGGTGTGATGCCGGTGCTGGCGGAGAAGCGCGAGTGTTTGCAGCGTGCCCTGGCGCTGGAGCCGCAAAACGCGGAGGCGCAG
>DATFXE010000311.1:0-2342 GCA_035258585.1 Roseiflexaceae bacterium
CCCCTCCACACCTCCCCAACTGCCAAGCTGATTGTGTTCGAATTGAAACATGCCTTAGCGTATGTCGAAAGGAACCCCCGATGCCCGCGATTGTCGAGACCCGCGACCTGACCCGCCGCTTTGGGTCGATGGTCGCGCTCGATCAGCTGAATTTGGAAATTCCGCAGGGCGCGATCTTTGGCTTCATCGGCCCAAATGGCGCCGGTAAGACCACCACGATGCGCATTTTGACTACATTACTGCCACCCTCGGGCGGCGAGGCATGGGTGGGCGGCCACTCGGTGCTCAAAGACCCGACCGGCGTGCGCAAGGTCGTCGGCTTCATGCCCGATTTCTTCGGCGTCTACGATAATATGAAGGTCTGGGAATACCTGGATTTCTTCGGCCGCTCGTACGGCGTCGCAGCGTCGCGCCGCGCCACGATGATCGGCGAGCTGCTCAATTTGGTCGACCTGGGGCACAAGCGCGAGGAGTTCGTCATGACGCTCTCACGTGGCATGAAGCAGCGCCTGAGCCTGGCCCGCACCATGATCCACGACCCGGCGCTGCTGATCCTCGACGAGCCGGCCAGCGGGCTCGACCCGCGCGCGCGGATCGAGCTGCGCGAGCTGCTCAAGGAGCTGCGTGCGCTCGGCAAGACCGTGATGATCAGCTCGCATATCCTGACCGAGCTGGCCGAGATGTGTACCCATATCGCGATCATCGAGCGCGGCCATCTGCTGGCCGCCGGCGACGTGCAGACTATCCTGCGCTCGCTTCAGCCACATCGCACGCTGGAGCTGCGCGTGCTGGAAGGCGCCGACCGCGCCCAGGCTCTGCTGCGCGACTACAAAGGCATCCTCGACGTCCGGCGAGACCTGACTGCCGCCGTGCCTGGTAAGGCCGAGGAAGCTGCCGGTTCGGATGCACGAGTCGCCACAAACCAACAATTGGAGCCGCACGTTGAACCGAACGACTCAGTTAATTCCGTTTCGAATCCGCTCAATCCGTTGACGCTGCTGATAGACTACACCGGCGACGAGCGCGGCATGGGCGATCTGCTGTCCATGCTGATCTCGAACGGCGTGGTGGTCACGCGCTTCGCCGAGCAGTCCAGCGACCTGGAGGATATCTTCATGCAGGTGACGAAGGGCATCGTGCAGTAACGAAAATAGAACGGAGTGCGTAGCGTATCCGTTCTACGCACGACGCACTACCGACTAGGCCTTGCTCGCCTCCAGCAAGAACGATCCGGGCAGCCGGCGCAGCTGGTCGGCCCGCTCGCCGAAACGCCAGCCGCGCTTGGAGGGAAACTCCTCCAGCCGCTCGATGCGCAGCCCGGCGCGCGCCAGCGCGGTCACAATATCGCCGAGCGTCCACTGGAACTCGGCCTTGGTCTCGCGCGCCGCCTCGCCGCCCGCGAAATGGCGCCAGCCAGTGTTATAGAACGGCTGGCCGCGCGCGAAATAATCCTCCTCCATCACCAGCTTGCCATCCTCGAACCATAGGCAGCTTGCCAGCGGGTGCTCTTCATACAGCAGCAGCCGTCCGCCCGGCCGCATCGCCGCGGCGACCACAGCGGCCCAACGCTCGATATCCGGCAGCCAGACCAGCGCGCCGCCGCCGGTGAACACCACATCGAACGTCGCGCTCTGCAGCTCGGCCGGCAGCGCGTAGACGTCGGCGGCGACAAAGCGCGCCTGGAGGCCCGCATCGGCGGCTTTGCGCTGGGCCAGGGCGATCTGTGCGTCGCTGATGTCCACGCCAGTCACGTTCGCGCCGGCCACCGCCCAGGAGAGGGTATCCTCACCAGTGGCACATTGCAGATGCAGCAGCGCCAGCCCATGCACATCGCCGGCTGCTTCAAGTACGATCGGTTCCAGCAGCGAGCCACCGGCCGCGAAGAACTGGGCATCCGGCCACTTCCTGTGACGCACCTCGGCGATCTCATTCCAGGCGCGCCGATTCTGCGCCGTATAGTCGTTCGTGTTGGGCATGATCGTCACCTCCAATGAAATACAGGGCGAAACCATGGTACAATACCTTTTATGTCCCTATTCCCCGCACTCCCTCGCAGCGCCAAACCCGAGCTGCTGGACGCGCCGGAGCACGACCTGGCTGCACTGGAAGATAATCTTCACGATTTGCGCATGCTCGATCGCTACCTGGGCGGCACGACCCTCACCTGGCGCGCCCTGCGGCCGATGATCGAGCGGATGCCGCCCGGCACGCCCGTGACGCTGCTCGACGTCGCCACCGGCGGCGCCGATAGCCCACGCATCCTCGCGCGGCTGGCCCGCCGCCACGGCTACGACCTGCGGCCGCTTGCCTCAGATCGGCTGAAGGATGTGCTGCGGCTGGCC
>DATFXE010000312.1:0-5284 GCA_035258585.1 Roseiflexaceae bacterium
GGGCTGGTCGATGTGCCGGTGATCGGCCTGCCGACGTCGGTGGGCTACGGGCTGGGCGGCGGCGGCGTCGGCGCGCTCACCAGCATGCTCCAGACATGCGCGCCGGGCCTGGCCGTCGTCAATATCGACAATGGTATCGGCGCCGGCGCGATGGCAGGACTAATCGCTGCGCGAGCGGGAATGGCGAGGAAGAACCAAGAACCGAGAACCTAGAACCGAACTCACTGCGGTGGGTTCTCGGGTCTTGGTTCCGAATAATTGGAGGAGATAATGCCCACACTTGACGAAAAATACGCCCGCCTGCAGGATGGGCTGCGCGAGCTTGGATCGGTGCTGGTGGCGTTCTCGGGCGGCGTGGATAGCACGCTGCTCCTGAAAGTTGCCCATGATACCCTGGGCGCACGCGCGATCGCGGCGACGGCCGACTCGGAGACCTACCCGCGCGAGGAGCTGGCCGAGGCGCGCGAGCTGGCCGCCTGGATCGGTTGCACGCATATCGTGGTACAGACCGACGAGCTGCATGACCCGGCCTACGCCGCCAACTCGCCCGATCGCTGCTATCACTGCAAGAAAGTGTTGTTCACCGAGCTGGAGCCGATCGCCCGGCAGCACGGCCTGCGCGCGATCGTCTACGGCGCGATGGCCGACGACCTTGGCACGCACCGGCCGGGCCACCGCGCGGCGGCCGAGTTCGATGTCCGCAGCCCGCTGATCGAGGCTGGCCTGGGCAAAGTCGAGATTCGCGCGCTAGCGCAGCGGCTGGGGCTGCCAAACTGGAGCAAGCCCTCGTTCGCCTGCCTCTCCTCGCGCATCGCCTATGGCGAGCAGGTAACTGCCGCCAAACTGCGCGTGCTGGACGAGGCCGAGCGCTTCATGCGCGGCCTCGGGCTGAGCCAGTTCCGCGTGCGCCACCACGACACGATCGCGCGCCTGGAGGTGCTGCCCGAGGACCTGCCGATCGTGGTGGAGCAACGCGAGCGGATCGTCGCGCGGCTGAAGGAGCTGGGCTATGTGTATGTGACGCTCGATCTCCAGGGCTTCCGCAGCGGCAGCATGAACGAGGCGCGCAAGTCGCGGCCGCAGGAGATCGCGCTGATCATATAGGACAGCGCATAATTGATTATTCGCCGACTGACGAGAGTAGATAGCCCTTGCCGCGCACGTTCAAGATATAGCGCGGCGCAGTCGGGTCGGGCTCGAGCTTCTGGCGCAAGTGGTGGATATGCGGCTTGATCAGCTCGCCGGCCTCTAGCTCATCGGCGTCGTAGCCCTGGGCGCAGCGCACCAGGTGCGCGTACGGCAACATCGTGCCCGCGCGCTCGGCCAGGCAGAGCAGCACCCGAAATTCGGTGGGAGTCAGTGGCAGCGTGCGGCCGGCGAGTGCGGCCTCCTGGCGCCAGATGTCGAGCTGGAGTGCGCCGACCGTGATCGTGCGCTCGCCCGTGCCCCCTGGTCCTCGGCGGCGCCGGCAGGCACGCCACGTAGCTCGTGTACAGCCGCGCCAACCAGATCGAGCAGCGTGCGCTGTCGCAGCTGCTGAGCGCGTGCGGCCAGCCCGGCTTTGACGCGCTCGATCACCTGGCCCGGCTCGGTGGTCTTGAGCAGGTAATCGAAGACACCCTGGTGCAGCCCCTCGAGCGCCGTCTCGAGCGATCCATGGCCGGTCAGCACGATGATCGCCAGATCGGGCTAGCCTGCGGCCTCGACCACTTGCATGCCGTCCATCTCCGGCATCTTCAGATCCACCAGCATGAGATCGAAGTTCTGCTCTTCGAGCAGGCCAACCGCCTCGCGGCCATTCTCGGCCGATGTGATCTCGGGGCGGCCTCGTGCCCTCTGGACGTCGCCCCCACACCCCCACTTGGATAGAACCATACCTACCCTTATACCAGCCGTGCCGCCGGCATGCTGGTTGCGATCTCTTAACCCAAGGTGATGAGTTTTGTTCGTGATAACTGCCACAGCTATGCGACACTATCGGTGATGCTATAGTGAAAGCGACACACTCATGGGGCGCAACAAACGTGTTCATCCGCTGCTTGTCGCCGCGCGCACCTACCTAAGCCAGCATGTGCTCGAGCTGAAGGGCGCGCCGCTCCAGATGTGCATGCTCGATGGCCCGCCAGGGTCGCCGCGCTGCGCCGTGACCGCCGAGGCCTGCCTGGGCGGCGCCTGCCCCTATGGCGTTTCCCAAGCCGACGCTCGGACCGGCCTATGCACAGCGCGCGACTGCCCGCTACGCTGCTCGGTGCGTCTGCTGCTCGACCGTCGCGGCGCCGTGATGCAGGCCACGCGCAGCGGAATTCATTGGAACTAATACGAATTCCTCTTGAACATCCGACATGCTCGTGGGCCGGACGACGGAGGACGGAGGACGAATGCCGCGCTCTTCCGTCTCCCGTCTTCCGTCAAGCATGACTCATGCATTCATCGGTTTGGTGTTAGACACTGCATATTCGCTGACTGGAGGCAAGCCATGGACACCGTGCGCAGATGGATGAGCAGCCCAGCGATCGTCGTCGATCAATCAATGCCGCTTCCCGACGTGCGGGAACGGCTCAAGCGGCAGCGCATCCGCCGCCTGCCGGTGGTGGATGCGGCTGGGCGCTTGCTAGGGATCGTGACCGAAGGCGATATTAATCGCATATCCGACTCGCATGTCACCGATGTACGCGACTATAACCTGTACCATCGTGTCGCCGATTTGCCGATCGGCGAGATCATGACCCGCGCAGTCGTGACGGTCACACCCGACACGCCGATTATGCAGGTCGCCCGGTTGTTGCTGGAGCACCGGATCGGCGGCGTGCCGGTGATCGAGGAGGGCCGGGTCGTCGGCGTGATCACCGAGAGCGATCTGTTCCGGCTGATCGTCGTGCAGCAAGCAGAAGTAGCATTTTCGCGTATAATGATATAGGAGAACATTCTATGGAGCAGTCCAATGGCGCGCTGCCAGGATTGCGGCGAGTATTCGCCGGAACAAGCATCCTTCTGTAAGGTGTGTGGCGCCCGGCTTGTCGCGCCCACCGCCCGCGTGCGTGCCCCGCTGTATACAGCAATCGGCCCGACGGTACGTCTGCGTGCGACCGATAGCGCGCCATCCGCCGCCGCAGCCCCTACGCCACTCGATCGTGCCGGCAAGCATGGTGCGCGGCCGGGCCTCGCTCAAGCGCTGATCCCGCTCATAGGTCTCATATTTGGGATAGTGGTCGTGATCGGCATCGCGCAGCTGATCGCGCTGAGTAGCCTGCACGCCGCGACGATCTGGCCGATCGGAGCGCTGATCGCCGGCGTGCTGCTGGCCGAATCGGCGTGGGTGAACGGCCAGCTGTGGCGGGGATTGCGCGGGATGTTGCTATGGGGCGGGCTGATCGGCCTGCTGGCGTTTGGCCAGCTGTTTCCCTGGGCGCTGGCGCTGGCGATCGGCTGGCTGGCGCTGCACCCCGGCTGGTATGGCCGGCATTCGTGATAAGAGCGGTGGTCAGTCACCCAGAGGGTGCCCGGTAGCACTGAGGCATCAGAAAGCTATTCCGCCATCACCACCGTCGGCATCCCGCGCGCGAACTCATTGGCGATCGATGGGCCTGAGAGCATGATCGTCGTATGGCGCGGAAACAGCCCGCCAAGCATCTGCAGCGCGGTCAGCCCGGTGGCGCGCTCAATGCCCTTGGCCAGGTTGATCAGCAGCATGTCTGGCTGGCCGAGCTGCTTGACCGGCTCGAGCGTCGGGCGCAGGAACGACGATGGCAGCGCGACGAAGATCGCGCGGCTGTGCGTGAAGATGTCGCCGAGCTGCTGCGTTGCCGCAAGCCGCGGGTGCAGCTCGACGCCCGGCAGAAAGCGCGTGTTGGTGTGGGCGCGATTGATCTCGTCGACCACGTCGGCGTTATATTCCCAGCCCAGGACATCGTGGCCATTCGCGGCAACCAGATTGGCGATCGCCGAGCCAAGATTGCCTAGACCTACCACCCCGATCTTCACGGCCGTCTCCGATTCGTAGTGCAGGCTATCGCGAATTTATCTGTCTTTGACGATGGACGATAGACGGCGACGAGATCGTCTATCGTCTATCGTCTATCGTCCTGTCAATACCGAACGAAGTTGTGATTGGCTACACTTCGTGCAGGCTATCATAAGGGCGCGCGGGCGGCACGACCTGGTCTCGCAGGTCGCGCTGGATGCGTGGGTAGATCGCCAGCAGCACCACGATGCCGACCAGAGCGCCGGTGATCATGCGCAGCCAGAAGTTGGGTGTGCCGATCGCGTCGCCCCCGCCGCGGAAGCCCAGCCCGGTCAGATCGTCGATCATATGGCTCAGGCCGTCGATCAGGATCGGCAATAGCAGCAGGCCGCCAACCTTTAGCGAAACTGGCCGGATGCGCCGGCGCAGCAGCCCGAACAGCAGCCCGGCCACGACGATCGCCGTGTACATCGCCGCGCAGCGATGGCAGAACGCAACCTGATGGCCGCAGATGAAGAACGATCGCTCGGGCAGCTGGTGGCACAGCGGCGTGTAGAGCCGGAAGAGCAACTCACCAATCAGTGGGTGGCCGCCCGCCTTGGCCAGCGGCGAGAGCCAGGGCAGACCGGCGTACACGATCGCCCCGCCGTTGACCAGCGACAGCCAGTGGCGCAGGCCCCAGCGCAGGCCGTCGTCGAGCCGGCGCTGGAGGGCTGGGCTGAATGTCGTGTCGGCCATGGCGCGATACTCCTTCGTCGATCGGTGCGCGCCCATGCTACCATGCTGCGCGCTTGTTTTCAACGCTGCGGGGCACCTGCCGGCGCGTCATTTTGCCGCGCTGAAAGCACACTAGTGGTCAACCACACTGATTTTGCTCTGGAGGCTCGGAGGGGGCACCCAGAGGGTACCCGGGCCCCTGCGAGCCTCCCCAGGTGGGGGTTATGGGGGCGGCCTCGTGCCCACACCCAGAGGGGGAACGGTGTCGCCTCCTGCACCCCCACCCAGCAGAAACACTGTGGCAAGCCACTAGGATAGGTCGGCCATGTATAGCGAGCGGCTGCCGGTGCTTCCCGCGTCAACCTTGGGATTGTCGATCGCAAATACCACATGACTGCCGATCAGCATAACCGAGCGCTGGGATTGGGCGACCATCCCGCTGGCGAGCGTTGCGATCGCCCCGCTCGCAAGATCGTAGGATTGTACCGACCACGTCGACCGATCGCCGCCAGACAATGGATCGGTTGCCCAGACGACCACGGATCCATCCGTGCTCGGGCTGCTGGCCGCATCGGGCGAGATCGGCGCCTGCTGGCCGGCCCTGAT
>DATFXE010000313.1:0-5284 GCA_035258585.1 Roseiflexaceae bacterium
ATTGTTTTGATGATGGCTTGTACTTAGAGCCTGACCTCCGGCCTATATTCCCCCCACACCTCGCGCAGCACGCCGCATACCTCGCCGATTGTGGCCATACGCTTGAGCGCCTCGCGCAGCGGGTAGAGCACGTTTTCCGTGCCCTGCGCCGCTCGGCGCAAGCCATCCAGCGCCGCGCCGACGGCGGCGTTGTCGCGCTCGTGGCGAATGCGCGCCAGCGACGCGGCCTGCTCGCGCGCCACCGCCTCGTTCGGGTAGAACACCGGCACCGCGGCCGACTGCGCATCCGCGAAGCGGTTCACGCCCACCACCACCTGCTCGCCCGATTCGACCCGCCGCTGGAACTGGTAGGCCGCCTCGGCGATCTCGCCCTGCACCCAGCCCTGCTCGATCGCTGCGACCGCTCCGCCCATGGCATCGATCCGCTCGATCAGCTCCCAGGCTCTGGCTTCCAGCGCGTCGGTCAGCGCCTCGACCACATAGGAACCGGCCAGCGGGTCGGCCGTGGCGGCCACGCCGCTCTCGTAGCCGATGATCTGCTGCGTGCGCAGCGCCAGCGTGGCGGCCTCCTCGGTCGGCAGGCCCAGCGCCTCGTCGTAGCCGTTGGTATGCAGGCTCTGCGTGCCGCCCAGCACCGCCGCCAGCGCCTCGATCGTCGTGCGGACGACATTGTTGAGCGGCTGCTGCGCAGTCAGGCTGGCGCCCGAGGTCTGGGTGTGGAAGCGCAGCATCTGGCTCTGCTCCTTCCTGGCCCCAAAGCGATCGCGCATGACCCGCGCCCACATGCGCCGCGCGGCCCGGAACTTGGCCACCTCCTCCAGAAAGTTCGGGTTGCTGACGAAGAAGAACGACAGCCGCGGCGCGAACTCGTCTACCTGCAAACCAGCCTGGACAGCTGCGGCGACATAGGCGATGCCGTCGGCCAGGGTAAAGGCCAGCTCCTGCGCGGCGGTGGCGCCGGCTTCGCGGATGTGGTAGCCGCTGATCGAGATCGTGTTCCACTTGGGGATGTGCGCGCGACAGTAGACGAAGGTGTCGGTGATCAGCCGCATGGACGGGCGCGGCGGGAAGATGTAGGTGCCGCGGGCGGCGTACTCCTTGAGGATGTCGTTCTGGATTGTACCGCCGAGCTGATCGGATGCCACGCCCTGCCGCTCGGCCACCAGTTCATACAGCAGCAGCAGCACTGCCGCGGGCGCGTTGATTGTCATCGAGGTGGTGACGGTGTCGAGCGGGATGCCGTCGAACAGCGTGGCCATATCCTCCAGGCTATCGATCGCCACGCCAACCTTGCCGACTTCGCCCTCGGCGCGTCCATCATCCGAGTCGAGCCCAAGCTGTGTCGGCAGATCGAACGCGACGGAGAGGCCGGTCTGGCCCTGGCGCAGCAGCAGCCGGTAGCGCGCATTGCTCTCGCGCGCCGACGCGAAGCCGGCGTATTGGCGCATTGTCCACAGCCGCCCGCGGTACATGGTCGGGTAGATGCCGCGGGTGTAGGGGTATTGCGCCGGGTCGGGCTGCGGCTCGCCGGCATCCTCGGCCCGGTAGACCGGCTTGACCGGAATGCCAGAATCGGTGATGCTATCGGTCATAATTATCTCCGTTCAGCAGCTGGCGATTGGGGACAAGGGATTGGGAGACTGCGGTTATCCCACATCCCCAGTCGCTAGTTCCTAGGTCTCAAGCGTCTCGCGCGGATACCCGGCGTAGTCGCCCAGCACCTCGACGGCGGCGGCGCCAATCCGCGCGCCGAGTTCCAGCGACTGCTCGATGCCATCGCCGCGCAGCCAGCCGGCCAGGAACCCGGCGTCGAAGCCATCGCCGGCGCCAACCGGGTCGACCACACGCTCGACGGGGTGCGCCGGCGCGGCGTAGCGCTGGCCATCCGCCAGCGCCAGGGCGCCGCGCTCAGCTCGCTTCAGCACCACCACCCGCGCACCCAGCACCGCGCCGCGACCCAGCAGCGCCTCGTCGTCGCCCTCGCCCAGCACCGCATGTGCGTCCTCGTGGCCCATCAGCAGGATATCGATCTGCTCCAGAATCGGGCGCAGCGCCGCACGGGCGGCCGCCATGTCCCAGAGCCGCGGGCGGTAGTTCGGGTCGAACGAGACCAGCGCACCAGCGGCATGCGCCAACTTGATTGCCTTGGCCACGGCAGCGGCGCAGCTCGCGCTCAGGGCGGGGGTGATTCCGGTGAGGTGGACGATCCGCGCCCCCTCGAACGCTTCCGGCCGCAGGTCTTCCGGGCCCAGGCGGCTGGCAGCCGAGCCAGCACGGTAGTAATAGACGCGCCGCGCGCCATCGGGCAGCCACTCGCGGAAGAACACGCCGGTCTGCGCGCCAGTATCGCGGATCAGGTAAGTGGTATCGACACCCTCGCGCTCGAGGGTCGCGCACATGCGGTGGCCGAACGGGTCATCGCCCACGCGGCTGATGAAGCGCGCGCGGTGGCCGAGCCGGCTCAGCCCGATCGACAAATTCGCCTCCGCGCCGCCGATATCCAGCGCCAGCACATCGGCGTCGTCCAACGTCACCGGCTCGCGCGGGTAGAGCACGGCCATACACTCGCCGAGCGTGACAACCTCACACATCGCTATCTCCCAGAAACAATTGTGGGTACGCTGAAACCAGACAATTGTACACGATCTGGATGCGATGAAGGTAAGGCAGTGCGTATAGATCGCAGCAATGTCGAGCCAGGGTATGGCTCAATACAGCGTAAGACAAGGTTCCTGGCAACTTGACAGTTGCAAGAGTGGGGGTTTGGGGGCGGCAAAGCCACCCCAGATCAGATATTTCTGGTCGTCGTACTGGCGGCCTTGCCGCCAGTACGACGACCAGAAAAGGCATCAGGAAGGGCTACACCCTTCCTTACCTACCCTTGTGAGACCCACTAGGGGATGTTAGTACTACACCGAGACTTTGGCCACAGGGCACACACAGAAACCAGAGGTTGTAGGGCCATTTTCATCTCTGTGGCCTCTGTGACCTCTGTGGCAGATGAAATCTGGTTGTAGTGTTCGGAAATATATCTCGAAACCGGGCTACTGATTTTCTCCAGCTTCAGACTGATCGCCGCGCATGTGCAGCTCGCCGTCCAGCGCGCCGCCTTCCTGCACCACTAGCAGCTCGGTCTGCACCTGGCCATGGATCTTGCCACTGCTGGTGACTTCGAGCCGGCGGCGACAGCTAATTTTGCCCTTGAAATCGCCCGAGACAGTGATATCCTCGGCCGAGAGATCGGCCTCGACCTGAGCGCCAGCCTCGACAAAGATGTACTGGCGCGACTCGATCGATCCGCGCGCGTTGCCCTGGATGCGGACGCCGCGCTCGGAACGGTAGCGCCCGTCGAAAAAGTCATCCGGGCCGATCACGCTTTCGGCGATCGCGCGAGTGCGCTGCGCGGGCTCGGCGGGCGCCGCGGCTGCAGCCTGCTGCATCACAGGTGCCGCAACTGGCGGCGGGTTCTGAAACACCGGGGGCACCGGAGTGCGGGGCGGTGGAGAGCCGAGGTCGGTGCGCGGCACGGCCTCCTCTTCGGCGCGCGTCTGCAGCATGCGCGTCACCGACGGCCCGAGGATCGACGGCGTGCTGGCCTGCCATGCTGGGTCGGGTGCCGGCGCGGCGGGCTGCTCCTGCGGCGCGGGAACTGGCGGAACGCTCTCCGCCGGCCTTGCGCTGTCGGCCTCCAGGATATCCGGCAGGTCGTCGAGCAGATCGAGATTGAGCTCCTCTGTGTCGTGCTCATCCGGCAGCGGCACATCGAGCGGCCGATCAGGGTTGCGGCGTCCGAACATGAGCGTCCTCCTGGTTGGTGCTGTGATGTAAAAAAAAGACGCTATGATCGTAAGCCGCGCCGCGCATGATATCAACGGCGGCACCTTACAGTTTGATTGCAACCGGCTTTGGATGTCACGAGCAGGCGAGGCAGAGGCTAGCGCCATGTCAAAGTCATTTTGGGGAGGTTTGGACGGGCCCGGGTACCCTCTGGGTGCCCCCCTCAAACCTCCCCAAAGGTGGGGGTGCGGGGGCGACGCCCAGAGGGCACCCGGCCGCCCCGCACCCCCACCACAGAATACAGGGCGTGTGCACCGCGACTTTGACATGGCCCTGAGGCAAGGCCAATAGCTTGTTCACAGCGCAACTCACAGCTACGGAGTAGTGACGATAGATCATGGACGATAGACGATGGACAATGTAGTGTCGTCTATCGTCTGTTGTCCATCATCCCTTGCCGCGCTGTCATTACGTTACAGGCGCCTCGGCCTTCGCGCCGCGATTGAGGCGCGCCTTCAGGCTCTCGGCGGGGATACGCCAGACATTCCAGGCCAGCCCAGTCAGCTCGAGCAGGCGAATGACATAGGCCGAAAGATCGAACTGCCACCAGCGCAGGCCGTGGAAAGCCGAGCGCGGGAAGGCATGGTGGTTGTTGTGCCAGCCCTCACCGAAGGCCAGCAAACCAACTAACCACTGATTCTTGCTCTGGTCGTTGGTCTCGAACATGCGGCGACCAAACGTATGGCAAACTGAGTTGACACTCCATGTCACATGGTGCGTCAGAAAGACCCGCACCAGCCCGCCCCACAGCACTCCGGTCCAGCCGCCCAGCAGATATGGGATCACGAAGCCGAGCGCCACCCACACAAAAAAGGTGCTGGTCATGAATATGACCAGCCGATCCCTGAGTAGCCACTTGCCATACACCTCCGGCTGGGCCTCGAAGCCGACCATGAACCAGCCGACGTGGGCATGGAAGAAGCCGTGCAGCGGGCTGTGCGGGTCGTCCTCCTCGTCGCTGTTGGCGTGGTGCTTGATATGGATCGATGCCCAGTCGAGCGCCGGACCCTCGACTGCCATCGAGCCCAACATGAGGAAGAAGAATCGCACCACTGGCTGTGCCTCGAAGCTGCGATGCGTGAGCATACGGTGGTAGCCGATGGTGATGCCAAGCGCGGTGAAGAAATACATACCAGCCAGGATGGCCAGGTCATTCCAGGAGACGAGGTGTTGCCAGAGCAGCCAGATTGCATAGACGGTGGCGGCGAGCGGGGCGACAACGAGGATCACAAGGCCGATCCTCAGTAGGCGGTTGTTGGACATCAGCTGTTCGCGTCTTTCTGATACGCCTGGCCCGGCTTGGCAGATGGGGAAGTGGAGCGCCAGCGCTTCCCCTCACCCATATCCATCGACGGACAAGGTCGAGGACGGTTATGGCGCAGAGTATACCATATCCTAATCGGTCCCATTCCGCTCAATCTAATATCAATACTGACAACGAATATGA
>DATFXE010000314.1:0-4274 GCA_035258585.1 Roseiflexaceae bacterium
GCATAAGCAGCTAAAGATGGCTGCTGGGGAGGTCTGGAGGGCCGAAGGCCCTCCAGACCTCCCCAGTGGTGGGGTGTGGGGCGGCTTCGCCGCCCCACACCCCACCACAAAGTTTAGCTATTTGTGCAGCGCTCAGTAGAACGTTGGAGCGTTTGAACGTTCTAACGAAGGACATATATGGACCCGATCATCGTCCTCCAGGCCGGCGTCGCCAGCGGCACGGTGCTGCTGTTCGCGACGCTGGGCGAGATCTTTGCCGAACGAGCCGGGGTGCTGAACCTCGGGGTCGAGGGCATGATGCTGTTTGGGGCCATGAGCGCCTATAGCGTCGCAACCTCCAGCGGCAACCCCTGGCTGGGCATCCTGGTGGCGATCCTTGCCGCCGGGCTGCTAAGCCAGCTACATGCCTTTATCGTGATCGCGCTGCAGTCCGATCAGGTCGTGAGCGGGCTCGCGCTGACGTTCGTCGGCACCGGCCTGAGCCTGGTGCTGGGCGAGGGGCTGAGCAAGGCCGGCGCGGGGGCGCTGCTGCCGATCGCCTCGATCCCGCTGCTGGCGTCGGTCCCGCTGCTCGGGCCGATCTTCTTCGCCCACCAGAGCGTGCTGGTCTACCTCGGGTATCTGCTGGTGCCGCTGTCCTGGTACTATATCTACCGCACACGTGCAGGTATGAATCTGCGCGCGATCGGCGAGTACCCGGCCGCCGCCGACGCGCTGGGGGTCAACATTTATCGGCTGCGCTACCTGTATGTCTTCGTCGGCGGGATGCTGGCCGGCCTGGCCGGGGCAACGATCAGCCTGGCGGTGTCGCCGGGCTGGTTCAGCGAGCTGACCACCGGCGGCCAGGGCTGGATCGCGGTTGGGCTGGTGATCTTTGCGCAGTGGGACCCGCTGCGGGCAGCCTTCGGCGCGTATGCCTTCGGCGCGCTGCGCCGACTGATTCTGGATATCCAGGGGCCGACGGCGCTATTCGGCGTGCCAAACCCGTTCTACTACAACCCCTACCTGGGCTTCTTCCTACAGATGCTGCCGTACGCTTTCACTATTTTGATCCTGGTGCTCGGATCGCGCGAGGCCACCCGCAAGCGCCTCGGCGCGCCCGCCGCGCTTGGCACGCCATACATTCGCGGCGAGCGCGGGCTGTGACACACCTACTGTGCGCTACTATCGCGCTCGCCTGCGGATCAGCCAGCCGCCAAGCGCCAGCAGCGCGGCACTCGCGATTATCAGCCAGCCGGCGGCAGCATTGGGCGACCCGGTGTTCGGCAGGCTGCGCGGGCGCGGCTGCGCGGCGCCTGCGGCGGCCAGCGCCGCCGTCGGAGACTGACCGACCGGCGTAGCCTGCCCGGCCGTCTCAGGCGCGACCACGGGCGCCGCAGTCGTATTCGGTGCAGCCGCCGTTGGAGCGGCCGTAGCCTGCTCGCCCGTAGAAACCACTATGGTAGCCTGTTCCGTGGGCGTGGCGTTGTGATGCGAAGGCTTGTGTGTTGGCGTTGGCGGGACTTGTGTGGCCTCCGGCGCCGAGGCTTGCTGTGTGGGCGCCGCCGCAGTCGGCGACGGCTGCGGCGCTTGGGCAGGACCGGTTGGGGAAGGCTGCGGCGCCGTCCCCGACCATGTCAGCTGCCCGGTGACGCTCGCCTTCAGATCCCGGCTCTCGGCCATGACCAGCCGCTGAGTCGGCGCCCCTGGATCGAGTTGCGAGAAAACAGTTCCCACCTCCAGCCGATACGGCAGCTCCACGCGTACGGTGGTTTGGCCCGGGCCGGTGCCGGTCACCCAGAAATTGGCCTGTCCCTGCGCGTCGAGTGTAACATCCTGCTGCTGCTGGCCGCTGTTCGCCCCGCTGGCATCCGATAGCACAGCTGGGCCAGAGACGGACACCTTCACGGTTCGCCCGGCGTCTGCAGCACCGGCGCGCACGGTGTAGGCGACAGTCTGTCCGGCGGCCGGGCTGGCGTTAGGCGAGTCGAGCGCCAAGTCGGGCGCCTCGGTCCGCCGGTTCGGGCAGGCGCCCGACTTGGCTTCGTTCACCAGCGCGATCGCGCGATCGCGGATTTTAGCATCCTGGATGGTCGTAGGGTCGACACCGTCCGAGAAGACCCAGATCGCCATCTGGCGCGCGGCCGCCTCGTCGGCGTCTTTGGCGGTGCCGGCCGGATACTTGTCGAGCAGGTAGCGAATCTTGCAGCCGTTGGGCAGGGCCAGCACCGCTCCGTCGCTGCGATAACGATCGCCAGATCGCACGCGCACGTCGATCTGGATGCAGAACACCGATATGCTTGGCCCATTGTCGAGCTTGAATTTCAGCACACCAGCCCAGTTGTTGCGCGACTTGCCATTGTGCTGAAACGCAACTTCGCGTCCGGTGCCCGTGCCTTGAAACGTACCGGTCAACGGCGCGGCCGCCAGCGCTGGCGCTGCCAGGCACAGCAGCACCAGAGCGAGCGCCAGGATACCCGCGCCAATCGCTGCCCGCCGTGCCAAACGTGGATGATCGATTGTTTGCATCGCATCCCCCCGTGATCTCTATCCGGCGATCCGCACGGCAAGGCCTGACCGTACACGTTCGCCCTCTTGTGGGAAAGATGTGTCAGCAAGATATATACCAAGTGTTTTGACACCATTGCGTAAAAAGACCCCGCACATAAAAGTTGCGAGGCCTGAACCAGCCAGAATTGTGTAAATTATATTAGTATAAAAATATTAACAAATACTGATCTCTGTATTGGTTGCTTATCTTTTGGTGGGGGTGCGGGGGCGACGCCGGGTACCCTCTGGGTGCCCCCTCCAGACCTCCCCAATCAAGACATTAGTTACTTGTGCAGAGATTAATAGGTCAGGTGCCGAGCCACTCCTGGCGCAGCTCGCCGAAGCGCCCATCGCGAATGCTGGCACGAATTTGCTGCATCAGGTCGAGCAGGAAGGCGACGTTGTGCAAACTAAGCAGCCGGATGCCCAGCAGCTCCTGCGCGCGGAACAGGTGGTGAATGTAGGCCCGCGAGAAGTGCCGGCATGTATAGCAGCCACAACTTGCATCGAGCGGCCCGCGATCCTCGCGCAGCGACGCGTTCAGCACGTTGAGCTTCCAGCGCCGCGCCTGGGCCTGCCCTGAGCTTGGTCCCCCCTGAGCTTGTCGAAGGGTCGAAGGGTCACGCACCAGCGCGGCGCCGTGGCGGCCCAGCCGGGTCGGGCTGACGCAGTCGAACATATCGATCCCGCGGCCCACGCCCTCGAACAGATCGTCGACATCGCCGATGCCCAGCAGGTGGCGCGGCAGGTGATCGGGCAGGTGCGGCACGGTCATATCGACCACCTCGCCGATCTGCTGCTTGTCCTTGCCGAGCGAGCCGCCGATACACAGGCCATCGAACGGCAGCGACGAAATATACTCGGCGCTGGCCCGCCGCAGATCGGCGAACACGCCGCCGTGAACAATGCCGAACAGCGCTTGATCGGAATTTGGGGCCTGGAAAGGCAGCCCGCCGTCCAACGTCTGCTGATGGAACGCCAGGCAGCGCGCGGCCCAGTGGTGGGTGCGCTCCAGCGAGCGCGCGGTATAGTCGTAGCCGGCGCGAAACGGCGGCAGCTCGTCGAAGCACAGAATGATGTCGGCGCCGATGCCCTTCTGAATCTCGATGCTGCGCTCGGGCGTGAACAGGTGCTTCGATCCGTCGATGTACGACCGGAAGATCACTCCTTCCTCCGTCACCTTGACCATACCCGGCTTGAGCTGGGCCTGCTGAGATGGCCGGCGGCCCTTCACCTCGTCGGCGATGCCGCCGTAGATCAGGCTAAAGACCTGGAAGCCGCCGCTATCGGTCAAGATCGGCCCCTCCCAGCCTATGAATGAATGCAGGCCGCCCATCCGCGCGATCAGCTCGTGGCCGGGCTGGAGGTAGAGGTGGTAGGTGTTGCCGAGAATGATCTGGGCCCCGTGATCGCGCACTTCGTGGGGGGTCAGCGATTTGATCGTGCCGCGCGTGCCGACCGGCATGAACACCGGCGTCTCGACAATGCCATGCGCGGTGGTGATCAGACCGGCGCGGGCGCGGGAATTCGGATCGCGGGCCTGTATTTCGAATGATAATGGCATAGAACTCACAAGTAGCAGGTCGCATATGGTAACATAGCTTTGATTACTGAGCGCTGCACAAATAGCTAAACTTTGTGGTGGGGTGTGGGGCGGCTTCGCCGCCCCACACCCCACCACTGGGGAGGTCTGGAGGGCCGAAGGCCCTCCAGACCTCCCCAGCAGCCATCTTTAGCTGCTTATG
>DATFXE010000315.1:0-7871 GCA_035258585.1 Roseiflexaceae bacterium
TGGTGGGTGCCGGCGGCATGGTGCTGGTGACTGGACCGCCTGGCCAGGGCAAGAGCCGGCTGCTGCGTGAGGTGGCGGCGGGCGCGGCCTGGCGCGGGGCGCAGGTCAGCTGGGGGCGTGGCCGCGAGGATGCTCAGGCCCGGCCGTTTGGGCCACTGCACGAGCTGCTGCGCGCGGCAATCACTCCTGTACGAGCCCACCGGCTAGCCGAGCTGTTGCCCGCTCATTCGCTTGATACGCTCCTGCCGCTGCTGCCCGAGCTGGCCGAGCTTTTGCCGGAGCATACCTTTCACCTGCCGAACACCGCTGAGCAGCCGGTCGCCGCACTGCACGCCGCGATCGGCGCCACGCTGCTGGCGCTGGGGCAGATCACGCCGCAGGTGCTGATCCTGGAGGACCTGCACTGGTTCGACCGCGCGACACTCGAGGGGCTGACCGCGCTGCTGCCCGCTCTGCGCACCGCAGCCGTGCTGCTCATCCTCAGCGGCCGCAGCGAGGAGCTAGCCGTTCGCCCGCCGGTCTGGGAGACATTGCTGCGGCTCGATCGCACCGGGTTGCTGCGGCGGGTCGAACTGCGCGGGCTGGACGAGGCCGAGGTAACTGAGCTGGTACGGCGGACGTTACGGCTGCGGCACCCGGCGCCACGCTTCAGCGCGCGCTTGGCCGCCGCCACCGCCGGCAACCCGTTCTTTATCCTCGAGACGCTGCGAACGCTGTACGAGCAAGGCACACTGCGCCGCGACGAGCAGGGCGTCTGGCACACGCCCTGGGACACCGCCGACACCGACTATCAGGAGCTGCCGCTGCCCTCCGGGCTGCGCCAGGCGATCGACGGGCGCGTGCGCGAGCTGAGCCTGGAGGAGCGCGCTGCCCTGGCCGCGGCGGCGGTGCTGGGGCAGAACTTCTCCCCAGCCGTGCTGGCGCGCATGACCACCGGCGACCGACCACCGACCGCCGACCGCCAGAGCGGCGCGGTGGTCAGTGGTCGTTCGTCGGTGATCGCCGATCAGCTGCTGCGGCGCCAGTTTCTGGCCGAAGATGGCGCGGGCTATCGATTCGAGCACGAGCTGCTGCGCGAGGTGATCTACGATCGGCTCGACCTCGCCACGCGGCAGGATCTGCATCTGCGCGCCGCCGAGGCGCTCGAGCAGGAGCACTACGCGCGCGTCGAGGCGCTGGCGCAGCATCTCTACCTGGCCGGCGCATGGGAGAAGGCAGCCCCCTATTTGGTGCAAGCCGGCGATCACGCACGTGCCGTCTACGCCTACCGCGACGCGCTGCGCTGTTTCGATCAGGCGATCGAAGCAAGCGAGCGACAGGGCGCTGACACATCATACGATCCGACGCTGTGCGACATTCAGCTCAAGCGCGGCGCGGTCGCAACATCGCTCGGCGAATATAGTAGCGCGACGGCGGCCTACGAAGCGGTGCTGCGCTTAGCCGAACACGACCAGGCCGGTCCACAGGCGGCGGCGCAAGCCGGCACGCGGCGGAGCGCCCAGATTCAGGCGCTCAACGGTCTGTGTTTCATCTATGGGCAGCGCAACGATTACGAGCGAGCACAGGACGTGATCGAGAAGGCCATGCAGCTAGCGGCTGAAAGCCCACGCCTGATCGATCGGGCCGAAGTCTTTTACCAGGCCGGCCTAATACACTTTCGCCAGGACGATTATGCTGAAGCCTGGGAACGCATGGAAGAAGCCCTACAGCTTTATGAGGCGCTCGATCGCGATACCGAGCGCGCGAAATGCCTGAGCTGGCTCGGCTGGATCTATATGCGCCAGGAGGGCCCGACTGATCGGGTGATCGATTTCTTCACACAGGCCCTGGAGGTCTATCGACGCAGTCACGACCGCTACGCCGAACATCTTTGCCTCACCGATATTGCCGGCGCCTATTTGTCACGCGGCAACCTGCGTGAGGCGCTCCGGGCGACCGAGCAGTGCCTGGCCTTCTTTAACTCAATCGGTGCGCTGGACGATACGCCTACGTGTTTGTATACACGCGGCGAGGTGTATCGGCGAATGGGTCGCGACCAAGAAGCGCTCGAAGCGCTTCAAGCTTCCCTGGCGCTGTGCATGCAGCTCGATCGCAGCGGGGCGGCCGACTTCAATCAAGTGTCCATCGCCGCCACGCTTCTTGATTTGGGCCACTACAATCAGGTATGGGCGATGCTGGAACGGCCTTTGGCCTCAGAAGATCGACGTACTCGCGCGCGAGCGCTGCTGGTGGCCGCCGATTGCTGGCGCGCCCAGGCCCAGATCGGCCGCGCCTGGCCATACCTGGCAGAGGGCATTGCGCTGGCACGCCGGCTTGGAGCCAAGGCGTATCTGGGGATCGCCTATCGCTCGCTTGGGCAGCTGCGCCTGGCCGACACAAACGGGCAGTTACCCGCTCCCGACGAGCAGGCACCAGACGCCGAGACAAGCCTGGCCGAGAGCATCCGGCTCTTGCGAGAAGCTCAGTCGGAAGACGAACTGGCGCTATCCAGCATGGCGCTTGGCCAATATCTGATCGCTACATCGCATCCGGCTGAGGCAAGAGCCGCGCTGATCCAGGCGCAGAATCTTATGTCGCGTTGCGGCATGGCCGGCTCACTCGCGCAGGTCCAGCAACTGTTACAGTCGCTGCCACCAACAGCCACACTCCTCCAACCTGGCCAGCAGCGCGTACTGCTGGCGCGCCGCGGCGTCCCACGCGGGCGGCCGCTGCGCCCGGACGAACAGGTCGAAGTGATCTGGAATCTCGACGAACCGGCCCAGCGCGAGGTTGGGCGCACGCTCAGCAAGGCGACGGCGCGCCAAATGCTTCTGCTGCGCCTGTGCGCCGAGGCCAACGCCCAGGGCGCCGAGCCGACCGTCGGCAACCTGGCCCAGGCGCTGGGCGTTACGCCGCGCACTGTCGACCGTGATATCGCCGCGCTGCGCGCTGCCGGCGAAGTGTTGGTGACGCGGGGCGGCAGTGGCTAGGATTTTACCCATTACCTGAAAATGTCGTGCCAGTTGGCATGCTAGCCTAACACGCGGCACCCATCCGACATCGCGAGGCTATACTGATCGCAGCATCAGTACTAACATGAGGATCGCGATGAACCAACAGAATCACACTGGTCTATCTTTCTCGCCGATCTTAATCTTGTTGCTGGCGGCCGTCGTCGCGGGGTGCGGCGGATCGCCCGCGCCGGCGGCCGCGCCAACCCAGGCGCCTGCCGCCACCCAGGCGCCAACGGCGGCCCCGGCGCCAACCACAGCACCTGCCCGAACCACAGCGCCAGCGCCCAACAGCGCGCCGTCGCCCACGCCCCAGCCAGTCGCACTCACGTTTGCCTTCCCCGACGACGCGGCCAGCGCTGCGGCCTCAATGGCGCAGATACAGGCCTATACGCGCGAGCACCCCGAAGTACAGATAACGGCCAAGCCGCTCCCCGCCGCCGACTACGCGCGCCAACTGCTCGACAGCATCGATTCCAGCGCGCCGGATCTCTTCGTCAGCGCCGACAGCCTGGCGCCGGCGCTGATCAATCGCAAGGCTGCGCTCGATCTGCAGGGACTACTTGGAAGCCAGTCGGCGCTCAAGCCTGCCGATTTCGCGCCGGCGGCGCTGGCGGCCTGGCAACGCGGCGCATCCCTGTACGCTCTGCCCGCCGACGCCGTGCCACAGGTGCTGTTCTACAACCAGGATCTCTTTGACGCGGCTGGTGTCGCCGCGCCAAGTGCGGGCTGGACCTGGGACGACTGGCTCGACAAAGCCAAGCAGCTCACGGTTCGCTCCGGTAAGCAGATTACCAGGTATGGAACAGCCCTGAGCACATGGGCCGGCATGGTCTGGGGCAACGGCGGCGAGCTGCTGAACGAATCCGGCACCCAGACATTGCTCACCAGCCCGGAGGCGATCGCCGGCGTCCAGTTCGCCGCCGACATGGTCAACGTGCATCGTGTCGCGCCGGCACCGAAGGACGCTGGCGGACCAGACCCGGTCGAGCTATTCAAGAATCAACAAGTCGCCATGCTGCCGGGGGCCAGTAGCCTGGCTGGCCGGCTGCTGGAGGCAAAGCTGCCGTTCAAGTGGGCGATCGCTCCGCTGCCGACCGGCAAAGTAGCTGTCAGCCCCATCAGCGTCTCGGGCCTCGCGATCAGCGCGCGCAGCCCGAATGCGCCAGCCGCGCTTGACTTCGCCACCTGGATCGTAGGCCCAGCCGGCAGCGCGCTCAAGTTGGACGTCGCGCCATTCGTCGCGCCGGCGCTACGAACAGCCACCGCGCAACCAGGCCAGATTTCGGGCGAGGAAGCGATTCTTCAGGCGCTAAAGAATGGCCGAACTCAACCGCAGGTCGAGGTCTGGCCCGAAGTCAAGGCCCTCGTCGATCAAGCGCTGAGGCCGGTCTGGCAGGGCAAGCAGTCGGTCAAGGCCGCTTACCGGCAGATCGAACCGCAGGTCAACGAGCTGCTGAAAACTGGCTAGGGGTTAGGGGTTGGAGGTTACTAACCTCTACATTGATTGCTTATCTTGTGGTTAGGTGTGAGGGCGGCTAAGCCGCCTCACCTCCCCGGCAAAGGTATGAGCTGTTTGTGCAGAGGTCTATTCCGAGCATGTTTACAATGGCAGCATTGTGGAACATTAGTGATACATCGTAGGGACGGGATATATCCGGTCCCTATGATGATCGCCATTGCAATGCAGCGATTGCCAATGTAAAACCTTGCCTTAACCTTTAGCGCGCGTCGGCGATCCGCCGCAGCATGGGCGCAGTGTAGGCGTGGCATATCGCGATCGCAAGTGCGTCGGCGGCGTCGTCGGGGCGTGGGATAGCGGAAAGGCGCAGGGTCAGGCGCACCATCTCCTGCATCTGCTTCTTGTCGGCGCCGCCGTAGCCTGCCACCGCCTGCTTGACGGCTAGCGGCTTATACTCATGGATCGGCACGCCGGCCTGCGCCAGCGCCAGCAGCGCCACCCCGCGCGCCTGCCCAACCGTGATCGCGGTGTTGACGTTCTTGCCGAAGAACAGCTCTTCGATCGCCGCGAACTCGGGCTGGTGCTCACGTATCAGCGCCTGGAGGCCATCGTACAGCAGCATGAGCCTATGGGGCGGCGCCATTCCTGCTGGCGTCGTCAGGGCACCATAGGCTATGAGGCTCAGCGCGCCCGCCACCTCATCCACCACACCCCAGCCCATGATAGCCGTGCCAGGGTCGATTCCGATTGTTCTCATTGTTTCACCGACCAAAGACAAAAGACCAAGGACAAAAGAACAACGCTACACGCCGTCTTCGCCCTTGGTCTTTGGTCCTTCGTCTTTCGTCCTCGTTACCCGTTCGCGAACTGCTCGGCCAGCTCCTCGGTGATGTCGAGGTTGCTATAGACCTTCTGGACGTCGTCGAGATCTTCCAGCTTCTCGACCAGCCGCATCGCTCGCAGGGCATCGTCGCTCTCGGCCTGAATCGTGGTTTTCGCCAGCATAGTCTTCTCGGCGCCGGAGAGCGGCAGGCCGGCGGCCAGCAGCGCCTGGCGCACCGCGGCCAGCTTGGAGAACTCGGTGTAGACCTCGATCGTATCGTCGCCTACTTCCACGTCGTCAGCCCCGGCGTCGATCGCCTGGAGCATGACCTCGTCAGGGTCGAGCTTATTGGCGGTCAGGTCGATCGTGATCAGCCCTTTGCTCTCGAACATCCAACTGACCGAGCCAGGCTCGCCAGGGTTGCCGCCGGCCTTGGACAGCGTGGCGCGCACCTCGGAGTTGGTGCGGTTGCGATTATCGGTAGCCGTCTCGATTAGCAGTGCGATGCCGCCAGGTGCGTAGCCCTCGTAGTAGATCTCCTCGATCTTGGCCTCGCCGCCCTTGCCCAGCCCGCGATCGATCGCGCGCTGGATGTTATCGGCCGGCATATTGTTGGCCTTGGCTTTATCCACCGCGATGCGCAGGCGGAAGTTAGCGTCGGGGTCGCCGCTGCCCCCTTCGCGCGCCGCGATCGTAATATCACGCGCCAGCTTGGTGAACAGCTGGCCGCGCTTTTGATCCAGAATGCCTTTGGAGCGGCGAATCGAGTGCCATTTCGAATGGCCGGACATAACACGAGCCTCCTGTGGTGTGTTTGCTGGCACCTATTATAGCACACAGTTCTGCGAGAGGTTTGGAGGGGCTGCGCCAAAAAGAGAACGCGAGGGGCATCGCCCCTCGCGCTCCCAAAGCTAGAGCTTGCTCCAGTTACATCGGCGGCCCGACCGTGATCGGCGGCTCAGTCGCGCCGTTGCCGTTCGCGAGCGCCTCGGCTTCCTTGATCGGCTTCACACGCGCCATCAGCTCGCGCAGCCGCTCGCCGTCGACCGTCTCGGTCTCGAGCAGTGCGCTGGCCATGTCGTTCAGTACATCGCGGTTGCTCAGCAGGATCTCGCGCGTCCGCTCGTAGGCCTCCGACACAATCCGGTGCACCTCGCGGTCGATCTCGCGCGCGACCTCGTCGCCATAGTTGCGCTGCTCGCTGATCTCGCGGCCTAGGAAGATCAGCTCTTCCTTCTCGCCGAAGGCGATCGGGCCGAGCTTCTCACTCATACCGTAACGTGTGACCATGGCGCGAGCGATCCGCGTGACATAGGTGATATCGCTCGACGCGCCAGTGGTCACCTCGCTCGGGCCGAACACGATCTCTTCCGCCAGCCGGCCACCCAGCGCCGAGACCAGCCGGGCCTCGAACTGCGACACTGTGGTATAGCGCAGGCTATCCTCCTCCGGCAGGTACAGTGTGTAGCCGCCGGCCTGCCCGCGCGGAACGATCGTCACCTTCTGGACTGGGAAGGACTTGGGCATACCGCCCGCGACGATCGCGTGGCCAGCCTCGTGGTACGCCACCAGCAGCTTCTCGCGCTCGGTCATCACCCGGCTGCGTCGCTCCGGTCCGCCCATCTGCACACGCTCGATCGCGTCCTGAAGCTCGGACATACCGATCTTCTTCTTGGAGCGCCGCGCCGACAGAATCGCGGCTTCGTTGACCGCATTAGCCAGATCCGCGCCCGAGAAGCCAGGCGTGAGCTTGGCGATCACTTCCAGATTGACATCATCCCCGAGCGGCTTGCCCTTGGTGTGAACCTTGAGCACCGCCACGCGGCCCTTCACATCCGGCGCGTCCAGAACCACCTGGCGATCGAAGCGGCCGGGCCGCACCAGCGCCGGGTCGAGCACGTCGGGGCGGTTGGTGGCGGCGATGATGATGATATTGGTATTGGTGTCGAAGCCATCCATCTCGACAAGAATCTGGTTGAGGGTTTGCTCGCGCTCGTCGTGCGAGCCGCCCAGGCCCGCGCCGCGCTGGCGGCCAACCGCGTCGATCTCGTCGATGAACACGATACATGGGGCGTTGCGCTTGGCCTGGTCGAACAGGTCGCGCACGCGCGAGGCGCCCACGCCGACGAACATCTCAACAAACTCGGAGCCGGAGATCGAGAAGAACGGCACACCGGCCTCGCCTGCCACAGCGCGCGAGAGCAGCGTCTTACCAGTTCCGGGCGGGCCGACCATCAGAACGCCGCGCGGAATGCGCGCCCCCAGGGCGGCAAACTTATCCGGGAACTTCAGAAACTCGACCACCTCGGTCAGATCCTGCTTGGCCTCTTCCTGCCCAGCCACGTCGGCAAATGTGATCGTCGGCTTATCGCCCGAGAACATTCGCGCGCGGCTCTTGCCGAACGACAGGGCCTGATTGTTCGAGCCCTGCGCCTGGCGCATGAAGAAGATAAAGAAGCCAATCATCAGCAGCACTGGCAGCAGGATCGTAAAGATATTCAGCAGCCCGCCCCAAGCCGGCGCCGGCTGGACACTGACTTTGACGATGCCAGGATCGACGCCCGCCTGAATCAGCAGGTTTGTGATGCTGTCATTT
>DATFXE010000316.1:0-7642 GCA_035258585.1 Roseiflexaceae bacterium
GGCCGGCGGCGAGCGCCTGCGGGATCACCTGGCTGCCGATGCCGCCGGTTGCTCCGAATACGACCAGCTTCATGGCGTTTCCTCTTCCGCGTCACGCAGCGCCCGATTCACCGATTGCAGCTTGTCGGGGTTGCCGACAACCCGAATCTCACGCACGCGTCCGCGGTCGATCTCGATCGTGAGAATCGCGCGCGCTTGGCCATCCCAATGGATGAGCAAGGACGGATCACCATTCACCTCGGCTATATCAAACCAGAACCCTTCGCTAGCCAGGCGGGTAGACGCCAGCAAAAAGTGCGCGACGGCATCGCGCCCGCGCACCGACCGGGTCGCCGCACCGCGCACTTTGCCGCCGCCGTCGGTCCACAGCGCTACGTCGTCTGAGAGCAGCTGCAGCAAGCCCTCCAGCTCGCCGCTGCCAACCGCCTGGATGAAGTGATTGAGGATCTGGCGATGTGCCTCCGGGGTTGGTTTGAAGCGCGGGCGGTGCTCGGCGATGTGCTTCTTGGCCCGGCTGAGCAGCTGCCGGCAGGCCGCTTCCTCTTTGCCGACCATCGCAGCGATCTCCTGATAGTCGTAGTCGAACACCTCACGCAGTAGAAACACCGCGCGCTCCGTTGGTGTCAGCTGCTCCAGCAGCACCAGGAATGCCATTGAGAGCGACTCGTGTAATTCAGCCTGGTGCCCCGGTGTCAAGCGTTCGTCGATCTCGGTCAGCACCGGTTCCGGTAGCCAGGGGCCAATATAGGCTTCGCGCTGGACCTTGGCCAGTTCAAGATGATTGAGACACAGCCGGGTGACAACCGTGCTCAAGAATGCCTTGTGCGACACGATCCGCTCCGGGGATATCGCCTGATAGCGCAGGTACGCCTCCTGCACGATATCCTCCGCCTCGGTAATACTGCCGAGCATGCGATAGGCGATCGAGAACATCAGCGGGCGGTAGGTCTCGAATCGCTCGAGGTTTGTTGGGTCCATTATCTTTCTCCAGGCAGATCTCGGAACAAGCTACGTGACCCCTTGGCAGCTTGAAAGGAATAGCGATTTGCTAAATAACACGAGTTACGCGGTGGCCAAAATTTGGTCGTTCGCAGCGGTACTTTATCTTCCTTTTGTTTTTCGTTTTTTCGCTCTGCGAGCGAAAAAACCGGGTGCCCTCTGGGCGAACGGATAAATTGGTAAGTACCGTGCTGCCGAGCATCCTGAGCTTGTCGAAGGGCAGGCGAAATGGCGTTTGAGTGCGGTACCGCGTAACTCCTGTAAATAAGACCGGATAGGCGATCGTTTTGTGACAGCGTGGGGTGATGTTTGGAATGAGGTTGCGCTAAGCAGCGTCTTGAGTCGGAAGCTCCCCCAATCGCTGGAGCGCATTGCGCAGATCGTCGGGCAGGCGCCGCCGCGCCACTGGGTTGAGCCAGAGCGCGCTCGGCCGCCCGTCGCCATCCGCCAGATGGGCGTAGAACAGCAGCGCGCTGAGCCGCTGGTACTGCTTGAGAAAATCGCTCGCGCCCAGGAAGCCGCGCCGGGCGAAGAAGGCGTCGTCCTTGCGCTCGGCGCGCGCGCGCAGGCCATGCAACGCCGCCGCGACATCCGAAGCCTGGTATAAGGAGCTACCTGATGTAATCGCCAGCAGATTGATCATCCCGGCCGGCAGCTGGCCGATCTTCTGGCAGACGGTGCTGGCGATCCGGCTGTACTCGGGCGGCTCGGATTGCCGATCGAACTCCGAGGCGCGGATGCGCTTGACCTCGACATTGAACGGGATATGCGTCTTGAACGTCACGCAGAAATCGGGCCCGCGCTGCTTGCCGACACCACCCTTCTCGTACTCGACAATGAAGCGTCGCTCCGAAAGCAGCACATAGGCGATCTCCAGTTCGAACTGAAGATCCTTCAGCCCCTCCGCATCTCGAATGCCGCGGACCTTCTTGCGGATCTTGTCCCGATACTGCTCGGCAAAGGTTCGGAAGCGCGCGGACGACGCGATCCACGGTGCGAACTGCGCCGAGAGCGTGTGGGTCTGGGCCTGGAAGATGTAGGCAAGTAATTCGTCAGTAGTCATCGCCGATATGTATATTATCACAGGCGGTACCGCTAGTATTCTACACCTCATTGACACGACTTACGCAGTCGTCTGCGAACCACTATATTCGGGTCACCGCGTAAATCGAAAACGGATATACGACAGCTTGTAATATAATGTAGCATCGAGCTTCGTTCAATAAAGTAAAGCCCGCGATCTTCGCTCGAGCAGCTACCGAACAGCGGATGTTGGTGGGAGGTGGGCAGTGGACTATCTCGACTTCGAGCTAGAGATCGGCTCTGGAAGCGAGCGCGATTATACAGTGACGGTTGTTCGCTCGCCGGCGGGGGAGGCGCGTGTGTCGATGCGCCTGCCGTTTGGGGAGCTTGAGATCAAAGCCTATCTTAAGGACCTTAAAATCGCGCTCTTGCGACCAGCCGAGCAGCGCCGCGGGGTTCGTACCCATGAAGAAGAGCAAGCAGTCCAGCAGTTTGGGCAGGCGCTGTTCGAGGCACTGCTGTCTGGTGAAGCACGCAGTTGCTACGATGTCAGCCGGCGCGAAGCGGCAAGGCAGGGCAGGGGTCTGCGGCTGAAGCTGCGCATCCAGCCGCCCGAGCTGGCGGCACTGCCCTGGGAGTTCCTCTACGATTCGCGTCAGGGCGAGTATATCTGCCTGTCCCGAAGCACCCCAATCGTTCGCTACCTGGAGCTGTCGCAGGAGATTCAGCCCCTGGCGGTGGCGCCACCGCTGCGCATCCTGGGGATGATCGCCAGTCCTCAGGGTTTGCCGGAGCTCAACGTGGTGCGCGAAAAGTTGCGCATGGAAGAGGCGATAGAACACTTGAGCACCCGCGGCCTGGTGGAGCTGGTCTGGCTGGAAGGGCAGACGTGGCGCGATCTGCAGCGTGCTATGCAGCTTGGTCCCTGGCACGTTTTCCACTTTCTCGGCCACGGCAGCTTCGACCACGATGCCAGTGAGGGGTGGATTGCGTTAGCGAACGAGGATGGCGAGCCGCACCGCTTGTTCGCTAGTGGACTAGGGCGGCTACTGGCCGATCACTTCCCATTGCGGCTGGTGTTGCTGAATGCTTGCGAAGGAGCGCGCGGGAGCGAACGCGATGTCTTCTCAAGTAGTGCTGCCACGTTGGTGCGCCGCGGCATTCCGGCCGTACTGGCGATGCAGCATGAGATCAGTGACGAGGCGGCGGTTGAGTTTGCCCGCGCCTTTTACGAAGCGCTGGCCAATGATCTGCCCGTGGATGGCGCGATCACCGAGGCGCGCAAAGCGATGAGCCTCGCGAGTGTCAATAGCATGGAGTGGGGCGTGCCGGTCTTGTATACGCACGCTCCGGACGGCGTTCTTTTCAACATCCAGCGCTCCACCGTCGAAACGACGCCGTCGCATGGACCCGCCCGATCTCCTCATACTGTTCATGACTTGCCTACTCAAGCGCCTGTATCGAATCAGCGACGCCGTAGCACTGCTTTGCTAGTAGCTGTACTTCCGGTGCTTGCAGCCGTGATAGGGTTTCTCATTATTCTGTCGAGTCCTTTTGGTCGAGCGGCATCGACCGGCATGCCCACAGCACCGGGTGAAGGATCTGGTGTCCCCACAATCGTCATCGCCAGCCCCACTGCCAACGACACGCCTGAACCGAGCCAGACAACCGCCGCGATCAGCGAAAGCACGCTTGAGCCTGCTGTGATGCGGGATACGACGTTGGACACATTGCCGCCAGGTTTTGCGAAGTTGGAGAAGACTGTATTTGGTAGATGGGATCCGAACGTTCCTAGTGATGTCAGGCTCGAGTTGGGACGGTTCTACCATCTTACCGGCCACTATCAAGGCCGCTATTGTGAGATTCAGTTGATCCAGCCGAACGCCGTGGTCTGGGTGTTATGTACAGATGTTCAGACGCCGGTGCCTTCTTCGCAAGCGCTGCCGCCAAAGGCAACGCCAAAGCCCACGCCGACATCGGCGTCCGCGCCGACATCGGTGCCCGCGGCGGCCGCGCCCGCCGCGGTGTCAGCGTCCGCGCTGACATCGGTGCCCGCGGCGGCTCCTGCCCCGTCGCCGCCAGTCGCGTCGACAATCCCACCGTTGGCGCCGACTGTGGCAGCCTTGGTGACGTACCGCGTGGATATCGTCAAGATCTCACGTGAGCAGATGATGACGCTGGCGGGTTGTGAAACTATCAGCCTGAGCCCCGATTTAGGTATACTGAACAACACATGTATCTTTGGCCCAGCAGGAGTGAACATAAAGATTGAGAATCTCAAGAACGGCTATGTAACGCCTCCTATCCCTAGTGATGCACGCCAGCTGTATATCGTTGTGGATTATCCAGCCCGAGTTACAGTGGTGTCCGATCGATCAGGTCTGCCCGTTACTACGATCGGTAGCCGTGAGTTTACCCCCGAACGCGATCAGTTTTATGAGATTAGTCTCACGAAAATCGAGTGAGGGACAGAAAATATCAATCTATCCTGGCGGAAGTCTTGAGTGACCGAGCGCGCCTCCAGAACTCCCTACTAGGATTTCAAGATCCGCATCAACCTCCTCTCAGCTTGGCCTCATTCAGATCCCCTATCCGCGCTGCTATGATGAAATATGCCGGAACCTTTACGGCGGGTAGACAGATCGAATCGCGCAAGTCAGTTGAAACGGTTTACACTTGATCGCAGCTCGAATCGTCCACCATCGATTGTCACCGGGCGTGCCGCCCAAACGTCACATGAGTCGCCTGTCGCAGCAGCATCGTTCCGGAGGCTCGTATGTCGTCCCGCGCCAGAACAGCTCGGGTCTCGCCACTCCGCCGCGTGTTGCGGTGGGCCGCGCGCGGGCTCGGCGTAGGCCTGGCGGCGCTGCTGTGCATCTGCGGCTACTTCTGGCTCTCCACCGATCTGCCCACCCCCGAGCATCTGCGTGCCCGCGCCGCGCTTGGCAGCACGCGCATCCTCGACCGGCGCGGCCAGCTGCTGTATGAGCTGCCCGACCCGCTGAGCGGCCACCAGCGGCCGATCCCCTTGCATGATATCCCGCTCGCGCTCCGGCAGGCCGCGATCGCGGTCGAGGACGCCAGCTTCTATCAGAACCCTGGTGTGGACCTGCGCGGCATTCTGCGCGCGGTCTGGACCGATCTGCGCAGCGCGTCACTGGCGGCCGGCGGCTCGACGATCACCCAGCAGCTCGCGCGCAGCTTCCTGATCGACCCGGAGCTGGGGCGGCGGCGCACGCTCGATCGCAAGCTGCGCGAGGCGGTGCTGGCGCTGAAGCTGACCTCACGCTACCCCAAGGACGAGATCCTGGCGCTGTATCTAAACCAGACCTACTACGGCGGTATGTCCTATGGCGTCGAGGCGGCCGCGCGGCACTTCTTCGGCAAGCCGGCGCGCGATCTGGATGTGGCCGAGAGCGCGCTGCTGGCCGGTCTGCCCCAGGCGCCATCGCGCTACGATCCCTTTGCGGATCGCGCGGCGGCGCTGGCCCGCCAGTCCGACGTGCTCGACGCAATGGCCCGCGCCGGCTACATCACGGCGGACCAGGCTGCTCGGGCGAAAGCCGAGCAGCTCCAGTTTGCCACAGAGATCACAGAGAAGATACAAACAGCAAACCAAGCCTCTGTGAACTCTGTGGCCTCTGTGGCTCAAAACGGCCGGATGCGCGCGCCGCACTTCGTCCAGTATGTGCTGGACCAGCTGGAGGCCCAGCTTGGTCCGGATGTGGTGGCGCGCGGCGGCCTAACGGTCACGACCACCCTGGACGCCGATCTGCAGGATACCGCCCAGGAGCTGCTGCGCCGACAGGTGGCGCTGCTGTCGACCCCGCGCAACGGCGGGCCGGACCACCGCGTGCGCAACGGCGCCGTAGTGGTGCTCGATCCGTCGAGCGGCGCGATCCTGACCATGGTCGGCAGCCCGAACTTCGCCGACGCGGCCAGCCAGGGCCAGGTCAACGCCGCTCTGGCGATGAGGCAGCCCGGCTCGGCGATCAAGCCGCTGACCTACGCGGCGGCGCTGGAGCGCGGCTGGACGCCGGCGACGACTATTCTCGACATACCGACGACGTTCCAGAGCCGCGAGGGCCGCCCGTACGCGCCGCAGAACTACGACCGCGCCTTTCATGGCCCGCTGGCCCTGCGCGAGGCGCTGGCGACATCCTCGAACGTCGCGGCGGTACGCGTGCTGAACAGCATCGGCATCCCGGCGCTGCTGGAGCTGGCCAGGCGCCTTGGCATCACCACGCTGGGCGACTCCGGGCGCTACGGCCTCTCGCTGACGCTCGGCGGCGGCGAGGTCACGCCGCTTCAGTTGACCGCCGCGTATGGCGCGTTCGCGAACGGCGGGCGGAGGGTAGTTCCCTATAGTGTTGTAAGCATTGCTGACGCTCAGGGCCGCTCCCTGAGTGACCAAAGAGCAAAGACCAAGGACCGAAGCGCATCGCCAGCTGGCAATGAAACTGCTCTTTGGTCTTTCGTCCTTGGTCCTTCGTCCAGACAGCCACAGGTTCTCTCTCCGCAAGCGGCATATCTCATCACCGACATTCTCTCCGATCGCTACGCACGCATGCGGGCCTTCGGCGCCCAGAGCGTGCTGGATATCGACCGGCCGGCGGCAGCTAAGACCGGCACGACCAGCGACTGGCGCGACAACTGGACTCTCGGCTACACGCCGGATCGGGTGGTAGGCGTGTGGGTCGGCAACGCCGACGGCCAGCCGATGGAGGCGATCAGCGGCGTGAGCGGCGCCGGGCCGCTCTGGCATGACGTGATGCTGGCGGCGCACCGTGGGCTGCCTGCGCGCCCATTTGCGCGCCCCGACGGGATCGTCGAGCAGACGATCTGCGCCGAGGGCGGGCTGCTGCCCGCGCCAGGCTGCCCTGCTACGCGCCGCGAGCGCTTCCTGGCCGGCAGCGAGCCACGCCAGTTGGACTCAAGCCATATCACAGTCAAGATCGACCCCCGGCTGGGCTGCCGCGCGCCCGCCGGCTACCCAGTCGACCGAGTGGTCACGCGCGTGTTCCGCGTCCTGCCGCCTGAGGCCGAGGCCTGGGTGGTGGCGGCCGGGCTGCCGCGCATCCCTAGTCAGAGCTGTCTACCACTAGAACGGAGCGGGAGTAGGGGAGTAGAGGAGAACCGGAGTTCTCAGTCTCCCCTACCCCCCTACTCCGCTACTCTCGCTCCGGCGCTCATCGCCCCCGCCCCTGGCGCCGTCTTCGCGATCAGCCCCGGCGTGCCGCGCGAGCGCCAGCAGATCGAGCTGAAGGCGCGCGCCGGAGCCGACGTCGCCAAGCTGACGCTCGTAGTGGATGGGCGGCCGCTGGCAGTGTTGAATGGGCCGCCCTACCGGGCGTTCTGGCAGCTCGCGCCTGGAACCCACCGTGCGCGCGTGGAGGCAACCGACGCGCAGGGCAGGGTATCGCACAGCGCGACTGTGGAGTTTGTGGTCGAAGAGACATGATGCAGCCTTGTGGACATTCGGCGGCGAGGAGAACTTCATATGCCATCAATCGGGGCAGTAGTCGCGATTATTCAGGATGGCCGCATTCTGCTGACTCAGCGCGAGGACTCTGAGGTTTGGTGTCTGCCTGGCAATTCTATCTGAAATATTTTGAGCGAT
>DATFXE010000317.1:0-4773 GCA_035258585.1 Roseiflexaceae bacterium
GAGCTGAAGCTGCCCGAGCCGATGACCGACATCGAGGAGCTGATCGGCAGGCGCGGCAAGAACCAGCTGGTCTTCGCGGATGTGCCGATCGAGCAGGCCACACCCTACGCCGCCGCCGACGCCGACATGACCATGCGGCTGGTCGAGACGCTGGCCCCGCAGCTGGCCGAGCAGCCCAGGGTCAACGATATCTTCCGCAAGCTGGAGATGCCGCTGCTGCCGGTGCTGGTGCGGATGGAGCAGGCCGGGATCGGGCTCGACGCGCCGTTTTTGCGCGAGCTGGGCAAGCGCATGGGCGACGACCTGGTCAGGCTCGAAGACCAGATCTACACCATCGCCGAGGGCAAGTTCAACATCAACTCGGGCGACCAGCTGAGCGACGTGCTGTTCGTGCGGCTGAAGATGCCGACCACCGGCCTGGAGAAGACCAAGACCGGGCGCTACTCGCTGACCGCCGGGGTGCTGGAGAAGCTGCAGGCCCAGAACCCGCACCCAATCATCGACCTGATCTTGCGCTACCGCCAGCTGACCAAGCTCAAGTCGACCTATGTCGACGCGCTGCCCGATTTGGTCAACCCCGAGACCGGGCGGGTGCATACGTCGTATAGCCAGCTTGGCGCGGCCACCGGGCGGCTGGCGTCACTAGACCCCAACCTCCAAAATATCCCGACCCGCACCGACGAGGGCCGCGAGATCCGGCGCGGCTTCGTGGCGGCGCCGGGCCACGTCTTCGTGGCGGCCGATTACTCGCAGATTGAGCTGCGCGTGCTGGCGCACATCACGCAGGACCCCAATCTGATGCAGGCCTTCCTGGAGGGGCAGGACATTCACGCCGCGACGGCGTCGCAGCTGTTTGGCGTGCCGATCAAGCAAGTCGACAAGAATCAGCGCCGGATCGCGAAAACGACCGTGTTTGGTATCATCTATGGCATCAGCGCCTTCGGCCTGGCGCCGCGAATCGGCGCGAGCCGCACCGAGGCGCAGCGGCTGATCGACGAGCTGTTCGCGCGCTTCCCCGGCCTGCGTGATTACATCGACAGCACGCTGGCGCAGGGCCGCCAGCAGGGCTACGTTCACTCGCTGTTCGGGCGGCGGCGCTACATGCCTGAGCTGAGCAGTGGCGGGCCGCGCCGTGCCGCGGCCGAGCGCGAGGCGATCAACGCGCCGATCCAATCGACCGCCGCCGACATCATGAAGATCGCTATGATCCGGGTGGACGAAGAGCTGCGCCGCCGCAAGCTGGCGACGCGCATGCTGCTGCAAGTTCACGATGAGCTAATCTTCGAGGCGCCGCAGGCCGAGGTCGACGAGGCGGTCCGGCTAGTCTGCGAGCAGATGGAGGGCGCACACGAGCTGCGCGTGCCGCTCAAGGTCGATGTCGAGAGCGGGTCGAACTGGGAGGAGATGCACGATATCGCGGCGCATTAGCACTCTCTGGAACAATCTGCCGCGGGCAAACAAGCTATGTTACAATGTAAGTGTATTGGCTTTCATTATTACAGGACGTACACAGTCGGCGTTCGCGGGGAGGTTTGGCGGGCCACAAGGCCCTCGACAGAATAGTTTTTCGCCCGCTGAGGGCGAAAGTCGCCCTCAGCGGGCGAAAAAGAGAGGTCTCCGGGGCGATTGCACCGCCCCCGAACCCCACCGCGTAACTCCTGTCATTATAACTATAGGAACAAACGATCGATGCAGATACTCGAGCCTCCTGCGACCCCGCAGCGGCGGCCAAGCCCAATTGAAAACCAACCGACGCCCGCGCCGGTGTTCTCGATCGTCGGGCCGGTGTATAACGAAGAGGCGCTGCTCGAGGAGTTCTGTGGGCGAATGATCGAGGTCCTCGAATCGCTACATGAGCCGTTCGAGCTGGTGCTCGTGAACGACGGCTCGCGCGACCGCTCGCCCGAGATTCTGCGGCGGCTGCACGCGCTGGATTCGCGCGTGAAGGTGCTCAACTTCTCACGCAACTTTGGCCTGCAGGCGGCGCTAACGGCAGGGCTGGACTATGCCGCCGGCCAGGCGATCATTGTGATGGACACCGATTTGCAAGATCCGCCTGAGGTCGTGCCGCAGCTGATCGAACGCTGGCGCGCCGGCTACCAACTCGTCTACGCGCAGCGGGCCGAGCGCGCCGGCGAGACATGGTTCAAGCGGTTCACCGCGTCGGCGTTCTATCGGCTGATCGCCCGGATCACCAGCGTCGATATCCCGGTCGATACCGGGGAGTTCCGGCTCATGGATCGCAAGGTGGTGGACGCGATCAAGTCCATGCGCGAATACAACCGCTTCATGCGCGGGCTGTCGGTGTGGGTCGGCTATAAGCAGACCGGAATCACCTACGAGCGCGAGGCGCGCAAGGCCGGCGAGACAAAGTTTACGGTTAGGAAGATGGTGCGCCTGGCGCTCGACGGCATCACCACTTTTTCTTACCTGCCGCTCCAGTTGGCCACCTACTTCGGCTTCTTCGTGGCGATTTTCAGTATGGTATTACTGGTCGCCGTGTTCCTGCTGCGGCTGTTCAGGCCCGATTTCTTCTATGGGCAGGCTACTACGCTGGTCAGTGTGCTGTTCCTGGGCAGCGTCCAGCTGATCTTTCTGGGGATTATCGGCGAGTATCTCGGCCGGATCTACGATGAGGTCAAGCGCCGCCCGCTGTATATCGTGGCCGAGGAGCTAGGCTTCGAGCGGAATGAGCGAGATTAGAGCTAGGAGTTTGCCCGGCGATCGGGGACGTGCTACAATACTGCTTACATATTTGTGGCCACTTGACCTGCGATGACCTGCGATGATCGAACGATCGACAGCATTGAGATGCGCGCTCCGACACCGGGTCGGGGCGTTTTTTGTGGCGTGGGGCGTGTGACGAGTGACGCACCGCGTCACCCGTCGCCCATCACCCGTCACCCGTAAAGGAGTACCACCATAGCCGAAGAGATGATTCAGACCAGCGCGGACGGCAAGCGCATGTACTCGACTGCCGCGCCGCGCGAGCGCGCCTTCCTCGTCGGCGCCGAGCTGACCGGCGACCGCAGCCTGTGGCGCGCGGAGGACTCGCTCCAGGAGCTCGCTCTGCTGGCCGACACCGCTGGCCTCGATGTTGTCGCCAGCATGTACCAGCGGCTCAAACAGCAATTTTCCAAACACTTCATCGGCCCCGGCAAAGTCGAAGAGATCGCCGCTCTGCGCGAGGAGCTCAAGTACGACCTGGTGATCTTCGACGACGAGCTGACGCCGGCGCAGACGCGCAACCTCGAGGAGACGCTGAAGGTGCAGGTGCTCGACCGCACCGGGCTGATCCTGGATATCTTCGCCACCCACGCGCGCACGCACGAGGGTCGCATCCAGGTCGAGTTGGCGCAATACAAGTATCTGCTGCCGCGTCTGCGCCGCCAGTGGCTGCACCTCGAGCGCCAGGCCGGCGGCGGCGGCGCCTCGGCCGGCGGCGTGGTGGGCCTGCGCGGTCCCGGCGAGACGCAGCTGGAACTCGACCGGCGGATCATTGGCCACCGGATCGCGCTGCTGGAACGCCAGATCGAAGAGGTTCACCGCCATCGCGAGCAATACCGCGAGCGGCGACGCAAGAGCGGCGTGCCGATCGTCGCGCTGGTGGGCTACACCAACGCCGGCAAATCCACGCTGCTGAACGCGCTCTCCGGTGCCGACGTACGCGCCGAGGATCGGCTGTTCGCCACGCTTGACCCAACCACGCGGCAGGTGGCGCTGCCGGGCGGCCAGCAGATCCTGCTGACCGACACGGTCGGCTTCATTCAGAAGCTGCCGACCCAGCTGGTGGCGGCCTTCCGCGCCACGCTGGAGGAGATCCGCGAGGCCGACCTGCTGCTGCACGTGCTCGACATCACGCACCCGAACGCCGCCCAGCAGACCCACACAGTGATGGAGACGCTCAAAGAGCTGCGCGCCGACGAGCGGCCAATGCTGACCGTGTTGAACAAGGTCGATCTGTTGGATGGCGTGGACGAAGCCGAGGTCGGGCGGCTGGCCGGCGAGCTTGGCCTGCCACAAGACTACGTCGCCGTTTCGGCCGAGCGGGGCTGGGGCCTGGAGACGCTGCTGAAGCGCATCGACGAGACGCTGGGGCAGCGCATGCGTGCGATCACGGCTTTCATCCCATACAGGCGCAACGACCTGGTGGCACTGTGGCATCAGCGCGGCGTGATCGACGAGGAGCGCTACGAGGCCGAAGGGACGCACATCATCGGCCGCGTGCCGAGCGCGATCGCCGGCCAGATCGGGCCGTTCCTGGTCGATCAGAATGGCACTGAGACGGCGCAGTAGCGCGTCAGTACAAAAGAAAGAATATTCCGTATCTAATATACGGATCAGTAGCATGGCGTGGCTTGAAGCCGAACATGGAGCTACCCGGTCCGCCAGCGCAACCTGCGCCCCAGGACCGAGAGGCTGGCGATCGTGAAGATGACCAGCATCGTAATGTCGACGAAGAACGGACCAGTGATAGTGCCGTCAAGCGCGAGGCGAAGCGCATCGGCGGCATAGGAGGGGGGAAGCAGATAACTCAGCATGCGCAGTGGCAGCGGGAGCGCGGCGAGGGGAATGAACACCGGCGCGCCCATTAACAGCACCAGCAGCAGAATGTTCGTCACCAAAACGATCAACTCTAGATTGCTCAACAGTGTCCCGATCGCCATACCAATCGCGGCAAGCGACAGGCCGGTCAATGGCAGCACCAGCAGCACCCAGGGGCTGTAGACGAGCGGGATGTCGTAGAGCAGTCCACCCACAATGATTGACACC
>DATFXE010000318.1:0-4155 GCA_035258585.1 Roseiflexaceae bacterium
CCATCGGCGGTAGCTACCAGCACGGCCACCGCCGGGCCATCGCCGACGGCCACGGCGACGCTGACGCCACTGCCAAACGAGCCGCCGCTGCGCGTGGACAAAGCTGTCTCCGCTTCGTCGGTGCAGGTCGGCCAGAAGTTCAACTACACCCTGACGATCTTCAGCAACAAGACCAGTGCCAGCACGATTGATGTGCGTGATACGATCGACTCGAATCTTGACGTGCTTGGCGCCAGCGCGACCAATGGCTCGTGCAGCACCAACGGCAATGTTGTGACCTGCCAGGTGAGTGCGCAGAACAACCAACCGGTGATCGTCAACATCTCGGTGCAGGTGCGCGGCAGCGCGACCGCCGGGCAGCGGATCGCCAATCAGGCGCTGGCCCAGGACGATCGCCAGTTTACGGCTGCATCCGACCGCGTGTTGGTGGATGTCAGTGGCGGCGGTCAGCCGCCGCCGCCGACTAACACGCCAGGTGGCCCGCAGCCGAGCAACACGCCCGGTCCATCGCCGACCACTGGCCCTTCGCCAACGCCGATTCCACCTGGTCCCTCGCCAACATCCAGTGGCGGTGGCGGCGGAGGTGGCGGAGGTGGCGGCGGTGGCGGTGGCGGCGGAGGTGGCGGCGGTGGCGGTGGTGGTAGCAATCAGGGCCAAGCTACGTCGGGTGCGGTACTGCCGCCGATACCACATGAGGGCTTCACATCGCTGCCGCCGACGCCGCGACCTGGTCGCCCGCTGGCGCCGGTCGGCACGCGCCGCCCGGTTGTTACGGCCGTCCCTGTTGCGACGGTGGTGCCCACGCCTGATGCGGGAGTTTACTTCGTCATGGGCAGCGACTGGGGCAGCGCGTTCTCGGGCCAGGAGATCAACTACGATATTGTGTTCGAGAACACGCGCGAGAGCGGTGTGATCAATAACCTGGCGATCACTACCGTGCTGCCGGACAATTTGACCTTTGTCGGCGCCACCGCTGGCTACGGGCCCAATCTGAATACCTTGACGAGCGTCGATCCAAAGGTGCTGGGCAGCGAGATATCGCTCAAGCTGAATGAGCTGAATCGCGGCCAGTGGGTCAAGATCTCGATCAAGACCAAAGTCAAGGATGACGTGGCCACCGGGGCGCGGATCGTGAGCCAGGCCGAAGCCAGCTGGGATGGGCTGGGGCTGCCGGTGCGGACCAAGCCGGTCTATGTGCTGGTCGTTGGCTCGGTGCTCGGGCCGTCGCTGCCGCTGATCCAGGGCGGCACCCCCAGCGTCACCACGACGCCCGGCGCTACCGTAGCTGCGCTGACGGCGACCACTGTGCCGACCGCGGTCCCAAGCGCTACGCCGACCTTCGAAGCCGCTGCGGCCTCGCGGCCGCCAAGCGCTGGGGCGGCTGACGTGTCGGCCGCGCCGCTGCCTGGGACCAGCCAGGGTATCCCGATCTCGGGCGTCCTGCTGCTGGGATTGACGCTGCTGCTGCGAACAGTGCGGATCCATCGGGCGCAGTCGCGAATCTAGTTCGGAGACAAGGAGACAAGGAGACAAGAAGATCTTGTTATCTCCTTGTCTCCTTATCTGCTCGAAGATCGTGAAGTAATGAATCAGGCCAAACGACTAGGCAATGATCGAGGACACAGATGTGGGTGATCGTCGGCTTGGGCAACCCAGGCGAGGAGTACGCGAAGACGCGACATAATATTGGCTTTCAGAGCGTTAACGAGATTGCGCGTCGCCATAACCTGGCCTTCGACGACAAGCGCGCCAAGTCGCGCGTGGCCACCGGTCAGATCGCCGGGCAGCGGGTGGCGCTGGCAAAACCTTTCACTTACATGAACCTGATTGGCCAGGCGGTGGTTGGCCTGTGCCAATGGTACAAGGTCGACCCGGCGCGCGATCTGCTGGTGATCTACGACGACCTCGACCTACCGTTTGGCGTGCTGCGGCTGCGCGAGCGCGGCAGTGCGGGCACGCACAATGGCATGAAATCGGTGATCGGCCAGCTCGGATCGCAGGTATTCCCACGCATCCGGGTGGGTATCGGCCAGGGGCCGCCCGGACGCGACGCGGCCAACTATGTGCTGGGGCGCTTCAATCGCGAGGAAGAGGCGATGCTGCCCGATATTCACGCGCGCGTCGCCGACGCCGTGGAGGTGATCTTGCGTGAGGGCTTTTCGGCGGCCATGAACCGCTACAACAGGCCGGCGAAGGCCCAGGAGCCTCGAAGCGAGAGCTAAAGTGCAGGCTGCCAGAAATTCCAATCCGCCGGGGCCACCCACGGCTGCGCCAATGCTGCTCGACCCAGTCTTAGAATGATGCAGGAATGTCCTGCCAGGAAGACCGGACGAGCTCCCATGATCGCAGGAGCTCGTTTGAGGCTGGCGCATGCCGCTACCGGTAGGCGGCGGTCAGCTCAAGCTGAACGTTGTCCGGGTCGCGCAGCGCCAGGACATAGATGCCGAAATCTTTCCCGAGATCTTCGATCTCGCCGTGGGGCACGTCGCGTTGATCGAGGAGCTGGATCGCGCGATCGAGATCCGTACGGCTGGCCACGGCGAAGCTGATGTGGTCCAGCCCGACACGAAATTCGTCAAAGCGGTCGCCGCTCGCGACTTGTCCCTGGTCGCGCAACCCGAGGATTAGCGCACCGTTGCTGAGAATGGTCACATCCGGCAGCGCGACCACGAGCTGAAATCCAAACAGGTCCTGGTAGAATGCGATCGAGCGGTCGAGCTGGGTCACGCGCAGCGCAACGTGGTGGACTGGCCCAAGTTTGATCTGTTCGGTCATGGGTGTGTTCCTCCGTGTGTATGCTTGTACCTTGCACGTATCCTACATGAAGGTGAGATATTTGTCGTCGGGGGAAACCCTATACTCCAGCGTTCGGCGACCCTACAATCATTTGCGGGCCATCGCTGTAGATTGACGCTCACAAGGGTAGCTATGGTTATATCCAAGTGGGGATCTGGGGGCGGCAAAGCCGCGCCAGACAGAATTTTCTGGTCGTCGTACTGGCGGCAAGGCCGCCAGTACGACGACCAGAAAAGGCATCAGGAAGGGCTGCGCCCTTCCTTACCTACCCTTATGAGGTAGATTGACGGGTGGGGAGGGGTGGCGGCCTGGGCTAGTGCAGGCGCATTCGTGCGTCGAGATCCTCGGGCGCAGGCGCCAGGCCTTTGGCCACCGCCCATGCCGCGACCTGGGCGCGTGACGAAAACCCCAGCTTGGTGAGGATGCGGGTGATATGAGCCTCGACCGTCTTGACCCCGACCACGAGTGTAGTAGCGATTGCGCGATTGGAATGCCCTCTGGCGATCAGGGTTGCTACTTCACATTCGCGGGCCGTCAGCCCACCGCATGCTGCCGGCGTGGTGCCGGGTGATTCAGCGGCTACTGCGGTCGTCGCCTCGCCGATTGCGAGCTCGGCAAACGACGCGGCGACCGCCTGCTCCAGCGCCAGCGATTCCCCGGCTGCCCAGGCGGCTGCGGCCTCGGATTCGCCGACGGCGCGCCGGGCAGGCGCCAGTCGGCGCATCAGCAGCTGTTCACGGGCCGCCGAGAGTGGAATGCCAACAGCAGTGCGTAGCTGGGCGGTGAAGCCGGCGAGCTGCAGCGCGACGTGCGGCCGACTTCGCAACGCAGCGATGCCTGCGGCGCCCTCTACCACGCTGACGATCCCCCATGGCCAGCCGAGTTCGACAGAGGCTGCCAGCCCCTCCGCGTACCATCGCGCCGCCCCTGCCACGTCAGACCGTGCAAAGGCCACATCGCCAAGCTTATACAGAGCATAGGCGATCCCCTCGACATCCCCGAGCACGCGCCAGATCGTCAGGCTCTCCTCGTGCAATACCCTGGCAGTGGGGTAATCACCTTGATAGAATGCCGCAGTCCCGAGGTGGCTGAGACAATCCGCACGGCCTTGCGCATTGCCCAACTGTCGCTGCAGCTCCAGGCTCTCCTCGTACAATGTGCGCGCTGTCGTGTAATCGCCCTGGTGGAGCGTCACGTAGCCCAGGTTACTCAGCGCATCGGCGACCCCCTGCTGGTACGCGAGGCTCCGCCAGATCGCCAGGCTTTCGCCAATCAGACTGGCGGCCGCCGCATAATCACCCTGATAACGGGCCAAAAAGCCAGCACAATCGAGCGCCCGCGCGCGGGCGCTCGGTGAAC
>DATFXE010000319.1:0-20898 GCA_035258585.1 Roseiflexaceae bacterium
GCTGGTATTGGCGCTTGGGCTGATCGCGGCCGAGTTCGTGGTGCATGCCCATGGCGGGCTGGCGGTGACCGGCCTGGCGCTGCTGGTGACGGGCGCGCTGAACCTGGTCGACGCGCAGCAGGCGCCGGGCGTCATGATTGCGATCTGGGTGGTGGCGCTCGTCGGGCTCACACTAGCGACCCTGGTGGCGCTGGGCGTCTGGCTGGCCCTGCGCAGCCGTGGCCAGCCGGCGGCCACCGGCGAGCAGGCCATGATAGGGCGGCTGGCTGAGGTGCGCCAGCGGCTCGACCCGGATGGCATGGTGTTTGTCGAGGGCGCGCTGTGGCAGGCGATCAGTGAAGATGGAGTGGCCGAGGTTGGCGATTGGGTGCGCGTCATCGCTGTTCATGACCTGCGGCTGGTGGTGCGACCGCTCGGGGTCGAGGAAGTTACGAGTTAAGAGTTAAGACAAGATTCTTGGCAACTTTACAGTTTGTAGGGGTGGGGTTTGGGGGCGAGGGCTGCGCCCCCGCCCCCAAACCCCACCCCTACAAACCGACTGTAAAGCGAGAACCATCCGTGCGAAACCTTGTCTAAGAGTTCAAAGTTCAAAGTTATGAGTTGACATTTCCTGACTCTCAACTCATACCTCATATTTCGGAAGGAGCAAGTCATGGCGCCTGGCGTACTATTTCTCTGTGTCGCGGTGATTCTATTCGTGGTATTGATGATTTTGCTCTCGTCGATCAAGATCGTGCCGGAGTACGAGCGCGGCGTTGTGTTCCGGCTCGGCCGGCTGGTCGGCGCGCGCGGGCCTGGGCTGTTCTTCTTGATACCGATCCTGGAGCGAATGGTTCGCGTCGACACCCGCGTGATCACCATGGATGTGCCGGCGCAGGAAGTGATCACGCTCGACAATGTGACCATCAAGGTCAACGCGGTGCTGTATTTCATGGTCGTCAATCCCAACTGGGCGGTTGTGAAGGTGATGGACTACATCCGCGCGACCATGCAGATCGCCCAGACGACATTGCGCAGCGCGGTCGGCCAGGTCGACCTGGACGACCTGCTGGCGCATCGTGAGAAGGTGAACGAGCGGCTCCAGCGGATCATCGACGAGCAGACCGAGCCGTGGGGCGTAAAGGTCACGATCGTCGAAGTCAAGGATGTCGAGCTGCCGCAGAGCATGCAGCGCGCGATGGCCAAGCAGGCCGAGGCCGAGCGCGAGAAGCGCGCCAAGATCATCCATGCGCAGGGCGAGTTCGACGCCTCCAAGATGCTGGCCGAGGCCGCCGACGTGATCGCCCGCGAGCCGGTGACGCTCCAGCTGCGCTACCTTCAGACGTTAACCGAGATCGCCGTCGAGAAGAACAGCACGATCATCTTCCCGCTGCCGGTCGATACGATCAAGGTCTTCACCGACATGGCCGCCTACCAGGGCGCCAACGGCGCGCCTCCGCGGCCGGCGCCAGCCCCACAGGAGCCGTCAGCTACGCGCAGGCTGGATAGCTAGTGGGTCAGTTGTTTTGCCTATCGCCACTTACGAACCGCGGAACCGCAGAACCGCGGCTCACTGGTACCGCGGTTCTGCGGTTCAACCGAATGGCGATGTCGAAACCAAACGACCCACTAGATGCGTGGATGACGACCGACGATGGACGATGGACGATAGGCTTCTCAGATAATATCGTCCATCGTCTTTGGTCGATCGTCGGTTTTACCATTCTTTCATGATACAATAGTGTCCATGCGACGTACACCCAAACGCCGCCAATCGCTGGCGGCGCTCATTCTGGTTGTTCTGCTGGCCGCGTGCGACACCGTCGCCGCACCGGCGCCCTCTTCGGATGAGCCTGGCGGCGCGCCGATCTCCGCTCCCACCTCAGTCGCCCCGGCGCCGGCGGCCCCACCCCCCATTCTGCCGGCCCCCGCGCTGCTGCTGCGGGCGCTGCATGAGCGCGAGAATGGCGATTACGACGCCGTAGGTCTCGATCTAAGCGCACTGCTCCAAGCCTATCCCAACGCGCCGGAGGCGCGCCAGGCCCGCTTCTATTTGGCCGAGAGCTACGCGCTGCGCGGCCGCTGGACATCGGCGGTAGAGGGGCTGCGCAGCTTGGTCGCCGATGGGCCACGGCCGGCAAGCCCTGGCGCGGCCGATGATCTCTATGCGCGGGCGCTGTTTCTGACCGCGCGCGGCCACGAACAGGCCGGCGCCTGGGCCGACGCGGTAGCAGCCTACGAGCAGTACCGCGCGTTGGGAACCCCGCTTGAGCCGTACGCACGCCTGCGCGAGGCGGCCCAGCAGCAGGCGCTCGGCCGCGACGCCGACGCAGCCGCCAACTATGAGGCCGTTGCAGCAACCGATATCGCCCGCGGCGAGCGGGCCGGCGCATATGAAAAGGCGATCGCGCTGCGGCGCAAGCTCGGCCAGAACGACGTGGCGCTCCAGCTGTATCACAAGCTGCTCGATCCCCCGACGCCTGAGGGTCGCGCGCTGGCCGAGCTGCCGCAGTATCGCGCGCATATTCTCTCTGGCGCAGCCGCGCTGGCCGCTGAGATAAGCCCGAACGACCAAGCTCGCGCTTGGTGGCGCGAGATCGCCGAGCAGGCACCCGCGACCCCCGAGGCGCTCGAGGCGATCGCGCGGCTCGCCGCCGACCCGCAGTCGAGCCTGAGCCCTGCGCTCGCCGCGCGCGTCTACAGCGCGCACGAGCAGTGGGCTCAGGCGCTGCCCCACTACGACGACGCGATCGGAACCTCAGGCGGCGAAGAAGCGCTCGAGCTGCGCCGCCAGCGCGCGCTCGCGCGTCGCGGGGCCGGCGATTTCGATGGCGCGCTGGCCGACCTGGCCGCGATCGGCGCCGAATCGCCAAATAGCCCGTCCGGGCGCCAGGCACAGCTGGACTGGATCCAGACCAAAGGGCAGAGCGGCGACAGCGCCAGCGCAATCGAGGCGTATCGCGAGTTCGCCCGGGCCTACCCCGACGACAAGCGCGCGCCGGAAGCGCTGAGCCGCGCCGCCACGCTGCTGGGCCGCCAGGGGGATGCCGAAGCGACGATCCAGCAGCAGCTCGACTTAGGCCGGCGCTACCCGGCCAGCGATCAGGCCCACGACGCGCTGTTCATGGCCGGCTGGTCGCTGTTTCGAGCCAAGAGGCTGGAGGAGGCGGGCGCTGCCTGGGACCTGCTGCGTCAGAACACATCCGGCGTTGCATCGGCTCAAGCTGCCTTCTGGACGGCACGCACGCTCAAGGCGCAGGGCGGAGATAACACCAGGCTGCTGGGTGCCGCGATCGAGGCGGCGCCCGACTCCTACTATGGCGCGCGCGCGGCCGAACTGCTCGATAAGCTTGCTGAGGGCACGACGCCGATCGGCGCGCCGATCAGCGGCGAGAGTTGGCGCGCGGCCGAGGACTGGATCGCATCCTGGTCCGGCAGGCCAGCGTTTCATCTGGACGAGCGCGGCTATCTGCCCGAGGTGGCCCAGGCCGGTGCCGTGCTGCGCGCGCTGGCGCTCCAGGAAGTCGCCCTGCAGCCGGAGGCGATCGCCGAGTGGAATCAGGCGCGCGAGGAATGGAGCGACGATCCGGTCAAGCTGTATCTGCTGGCGCGTCTGGCGCACGACCGTGGGGTAGCGTATATCGCGCTGAAGGCGGCCGAGGATCTGGCCGACCTCTCGCCCGATCATAATGCAGCTCGCGCCCCCGAGGCGCTGCGCCGGCTCATGTTCCCAACGCCCTATGCCGATCTGGTATTGGACCAGGCGAAAGAGCGCGGCATCGATCCACTTGCGATCTACGCGATGCTGCGCCAGGAGAGTAACTTCAACCCTGGCGCTCAATCGGGCGCCGGTGCGCTCGGCCTGGCCCAGGTGATGCCGGCGACAGCCGAGGGAATCGCCCGCAATCTCCAAATCGAGGACTTTCAGGAGACCGATCTGTTCCGTCCGATTTTCGGCGTTCGCTTTGGCGCGTTCTACCTCGATCGCCAGCTCGATGCCATGCAGGGCAGCCTGCCGGGCGCGCTGGCGGCCTACAACGGTGGGCCAGGCAACGCCGAGCGCTGGGCCGGCGGCGCCAGCGTAGCCGATCAGGATGTCTTCACCGAGGGGATCGACTACGACGAGACGCGCAGCTATGTCAAGCTGGTGTATGGCTATTACGGCGCCTACCGGCGGTTGTACGCCGCGCCATGACAAAGGGACGAAAGACCAAAGACCAAGGACCAAGGCTCATCTAAGCTTTGGTCCTTGGTCTTTGGTCTTTGGGCGTTATCGCCCCTTGCGCTTGCGGTCGCGGCGCGAGTCGCGCCGTGTTGTCGTGGCGACAGCTCGAGGTGCGCTGTACGGGCTGCCATTCGGGCCATTGGCATGCAGGGTGGGCTGCTGTCGCCCGCCGGCGCGCGGGGCGCCGCGGCTAGCCTGGGCCAGCGCGGCGCGGCGAGCGGGATAGATCGACAGAGCATAATACAGCGCGTATGCGATCAGTGCCAGATCGAGCAAGGTAACCAGGGCAAACCAGAGCGGCATCGTGAATACTGCGCCGACCGTCAGCCGGAGCACGCCGAGCAGCGTGCCGATAACTCCCAGAGCAAGCAGCCCATAGCCCAATAGGCGAAGTGAAGCGCCGCGCAGCGGATCGCTGTCTTTGGCGATAAACGCATAATAGATGCCCACCAGCACAAGCGCAATGTGGGCAATCAAAAAAATGATCTCGGGCGCCCCAAATGTGGTTGAATAGGTCGTTAAGTAGTTAAGCGGGTCCATCGAGGCGCCTCCTGCACGTGTGTGAAAAAAAGTACGGTGATGGGATTATACCAAGCCCTGTGTAGCGCGTCAAACAACAAAATGAGCATATTGTCAGCATCTTGAAGGCATCTTAGCTTTGTCAAAGAACAGTAAATCTGGTAAGATATTAATTAACCACACGATCCAGTTACATTCAGGAGCCGTGGCCATGGCGCACCTGTTACCTGCCGAAGCCGACCTCTCGCAGCTCTTCGGCCAGCTCTCGGCCGATCTGGCTCAGGCCCAGAGCCTGGATGAAGCCGCGAAATCTTGTGTCCAGCTCCTACAAACCGCGCTCACGCCGCGCTCTTGCCAGCTTGTTTGGGCCAGCGGCCAGGTTCGGCTGCTGAGCGCCAGTGGGAGCGTATCGCTGGCCCAGCCCGATGACCGGGACCTCATGCTCCTCTCCGCGGGGCGGCTGGCGCCACAAGTGGAAAATGAGCAGGTGCTGGCCTGCTTCGCCCCGTTGCGCGCGAGAGGCGAGCTGCAGGGTTGGTTCTATATCGATGGGCCGGTTTGGGGAGCGGAAAGTGCTGCGTTGTTGGCGATGGTGGCGGCGCAGGCCGGCCCATCGCTCGCGATGTTGGACGCGGTCGCACGGCGCGAGGATCAGGTCGATCAGCTGCGCACGCTGAACGAGATCGGCCGGCTGCTGAGCGGCGTGCTCGATCCCGATACGCTGCTCGAAGCGATCTATACGGCTACCGGGCGGCTTGTCGACGCGCCGATCTTCTATATCGCGTTCTACGACGAAGCGCGCGATGAACTCGATCTGTCCTATATCGTGGTAGATGGGGTGCGGCAGCCGATGCGCGAGCGCTGGAGCTCGGATGTCGGGCTCGCGGGCATCATTGTGCGCGATCGCCAGCCCATCCGCGCCGACGATTACACCGCCGAGTGCTATCGGCGCGGCGTGCGGCCGCGCCCCTTCGCCGGCCTGCGTGATGCGCGCGCCTGGCTGGGCGTGCCGCTGCTGGCGCACGACCGGCTGATCGGCATTATGAGCGTCGCGACCTACCGCGAAGGGTATAGCTACAGCGCCGAGCATGTCGATGTGCTGCAGACGATCGCCGCCCAGGCCGCGGTGGCGATCGACAACGCGCGGCTGTACCAGCAGAGCGCTCGCCAGGCGCACCAGCTGGCCACCCTCAACCAGATCGGCCGCACGCTGACATCGTCGCTCGATCCCGAGCGCGTTCCCGCGCTGATCATCGAGCAGGTCACCGATCTGCTGAACGTCGAGGAAGGCTCGCTGCTGCTGGCCGATGCGGCCACCGGCGAGCTGGTGTTCGCGTACACCACCGGCCCATTTGGCCAGCGGCTGCTCGGCCAGCGGATACCGCGCGGCGCCGGCCTGGCTGGCTATGTCTTCGAGCACGGCCAGTCGGCGATCGTCAACGATGTCCAGCGTGACGAGCGCTTCGACAACAGCACCGATAAGACCAGCGGCTTCGTCACGCGCGCTATTCTGGCGGTCCCGCTGCGTGGTGTCGGCGGGGTGCATGGCGTGATCGAGGCGCTCAATCGCCGCGATGGTGGCCAGTTCACGGCCGAGGATCAACGGCTGCTCGAAGCGCTGGCCGACCAGGCGGTGATCGCGCTGGAGAACGCGCGCCGGTTCGCCCAGGTCGACCAGGCGCTGGCGCGGCGCGCCCAGGAGCTGGTGCGCACCAACGACCAGCTTCAGCACAACTTGCGCAGCCTGACCGCGCTGAACGCATTGGGAATGGCGATCAATACAACTCTACGCGGCGCAGATGAGATCTTCGGCATGACCGCGCGTGGCGTGGTCGAGATGACCGGCGCGCTTGGCGCGGCAGTAATGGTGGCGGATGAGAGCGGCTTCCACGCCGCCGTCCAGATCGGCCCAGCGCCTCCGCCTTCGGACGAACTGCCGGCGCTGTTGAACCAGGTGATCGCCAGCGGCCGGCCGGAGGTGATCCAAGAGGGAGTGCCGGCGTCGCTGGCCCAGATCGGCGCGCGCGCGCTGCTGGTCGTCCCGCTGCGTGCCACCCAGCGCACCCTGGGCGCGTTGTGCGTCTACTACGGCGAGGCCGCGCCGGATGCGCCCGACCAGGAAACGGTGGTGCTGTTCGCGACTCAGGCGGCGGTCGCGGTCGAGAGTATCGAGTTCTTCACGGCCGTGCGCAGCGGTCGCGATCAGATGGCCTCGATCCTGGCGTCGACGCGCGAAGGAATTATGCTCATCACGCCCGACGCGCAGATCGCGATCGCCAACTCCGCGCTGCACCAGCTCTGCGGCCTGCCGCCCCAGATGACCCAGAATATCAGCGTCGAGCGCTTCCTTGCGCTGTGGGAGCAAACGATCGTCTACTCGGCGGAGGAGTGGGGCGCATTCCAGCACGGCCTCGAGGATGTGATCGCCGGCCGGCAGACCTTCGCCAGCGGCGAGCTGAACGAGCGCAGCGCCCACCCGCGCGCGGTTGAGTGGGCCGCGCTGACGGCGCTTAGCAGCGGCGCGAGCAACGGCGGTGCGCTGCTGGTGCTGCGCGATATCACCGAAGCCAAAGAGTCCGAGCGGCTGCGCCAAGACCTGACCAACATGATTGTCCACGATCTGCGCAGCCCGCTCTCCAGCGTTATGGCCTCGATCGAGCTGATGACCAAAGGGGTGGCCGGCGAGCTGCCGACGCAGCAGCGCAATGTGCTGACGATCGCATATAACAGCGCGGTGCAGATGCTGGACATGATCAACGCACTGCTGGACATCAGCCGATTGGAGTCGGGCCGGCTGCCGCTGGCGCTCAAACCCAGCCCTCTGCGGCCGCTGATCGATCGCGCGGTTGAGCGGCTGGCGTCGCTGGCGCAGGAGCGCAAGATGTTGATCCAGGCCGACATCCCGGATGACCTGGCGCCCGCCATGGCCGATGCCGATCTGATCGTGCGGGTGGCGCAGAACCTGCTGGGCAACGCGCTGAAGTTTAGCGGGCGCGGCAGCACGGTGCTCATTCGCGCGCTGTATGTGCCAGGCGACGGGGCGACGGGGCGAGAGAGCGAGGCGGCGCGGGCAGCCGAAACGAGTATCGTTCCCTCAGCCCCTAACCCTCTCGCCTCCGCGCCAGGTGGAAGGGTGATGGTGGCCGTGATCGACCGTGGAGTCGGGATCGCGCCGGAGGATCAGGAGAAGATCTTCGCCAAGTTCAGCCAGGTGGGCGAGCGGCGCGGTGGCTCTGGCCTGGGCCTGACCTTCTGCAAGCTGGTGGTGGAGGCACATGGTGGGCAGATCTGGGTCGAAAGCAAGGTGGGCGAGGGCAGCACGTTCTTCTTTACACTCCCGGTTGCCCAATAGGCAGTAAGCCGTCGGCGGGAGGCAGTATCTGTGACTCGCATTGGTATTCGCTGACAGTGCCTCCTGCTTACTGGCGGCTGCCTCCTGGGTCAGATCTTCAGCTCCAGCCCCTCAACCGCGGCGCGCGCGTTTGGGAAGATCTTTTGGACGCTGGCCTCGATCTCGGCGATCGTGGCGTCGTCGTAGGATGGCTCGTGGTGGAATAGCACTAGCTGGGCCGCGTTGCATGCTTGCGCCACGGCGATCGCCATCTCGGGCGTGCTGTGGCCCCAGCCCTGCTTGGGCTTGGCTGGGTTGGTATAATCCTCGGGCCGGTATTGGGCATCATGGATCAGCAAATTGGCGTCCTTCGCGAACTTAACCAGTTTCTGATCGCTCTGCACATACCCCTCAGTGTCGGTCGCATACACCACCGTTTTCCCGTGCCAGGAGATGCTGTAGATATTGACGCCGCTCTTGGGATGCGCGTAGCTGTGGTAGGTGCGGATACGCACCAGGTCCGGCGATGGGTCGATCTCATTGTGGTAGACGTTCAGCACTTTGACATCGGCCTGGCTGGGACCGATCAGTATCACATCGGTCTCATTGACGTTCCGTAGCACCTTCAGCGAGGGCAGATCGTCGAGCGCAATCGGGAACATCGGCGGCAGCATAGCATGCGCAAGCGTCTCTTCCAGGTCGCTCTCGAAGACTTTGGGGCCGAGAATGTGCAGCGTGCTGGCGCCGGCGTAGGCGGGATCGAAGAATGGAAAGCCCTGGGTGTGGTCGTTGTGCATGTGGCTGAACAGAATCGTCGCGGTGATCGGGTGGCCGCCGTTGGCACGCGATCGGCGCATGAGGTCGGCGCCCAGGTTGATGATGCCGGTCCCGGCGTCGAGAATAATCGTGTGTGGCCCAGCCTGGATCTCGACGCAGGCGGTGTTCCCACCAACGCGCACGGTTCGTGGCCCCGGCACAGGATGGCTTCCGCGCACCCCCCAGAAGCGTATAATGATGTCGTCCGGCATCTGACAGCCCCTCCTCATGAGCGCGCCGCGTCGCGCGCTGGCGTGCTAGAAAGTAGTAGTAGAATGCTTACTGGCGCGCCTCAGTCCAGGTCCGCAGCGCCTGCACCAGTAGCCGTACGCCGACGCCGGTGGCGCCTTTAGGTGTGTAGGCTCTTGGCTTGGCATCGGTCCAGACGGTGCCGGCAATGTCCATATGAACCCAGGGGTAGTCGCCGACGAAATTGGCCAGGAACGCGGCGGCGGTGATTGCTCCGCCGGAGCGGCCAGCAGTGTTCTTGATGTCGGCGATATCGCTCTTGACCATATCCATATAAGGGTCCCACAGTGGCATTCGCCACGCGCGCTCGCCGATCGCCTCGCCGGCCTGCGCGATGCGCTCGGCCAGCGTGTCGTTGTTGCTCATGATCCCAATCGCGTGCGACCCGAGCGCCACCACGATCGCGCCTGTCAGTGTCGCCAGATCGATAATTCCATCGGGCTGATAGCGCTGTGCATAAAATAACGCATCCGCGAGGACAATTCGCCCTTCGGCATCGGTATTGAGCACTTCTATTGTCTTTCCGCTGAGCGTTTTGAGGATGTCGCCCGGCCGGTAGGCCGTGCCGCTGGGCATGTTCTCGGCTGCGCTGATCAGGCCCACGACATGGATCGGCAGTTTCAGCTCGCCGAGCACCTGCATAGTGCCGACCACTGCCGCGGCGCCGCCCATGTCCATCTTCATTTCGTCCATCTTGTCGGCCGGCTTGATCGAGATGCCGCCACTATCGAAGGTGATGCCCTTGCCGACCAGGCAGACGGTTGGGACGCCCGCCTTCTTCTCGCCGTGCTCCATGATCACAAAGCGCGGTGCCTGGGCCGAGCCCTGGCCGACGCCCAGAATGCCCCCAAACCCCTGGGCTTTCAGCTCATCTGGCCCGAACACCGTCACTTTCACGCCGGTGCGCTGGCCGACCGCCACGGCGGCCTCGGCTAGCTTGGCGGGTGGCAGATCGTTGCCGGGCGTGTTGGCCAGGTCGCGCGCCAGCGCTGCGCCCCGCGCGATCACCTCGCCCAGCGCCGCCCCACGTTCGATCGTCTCGTCGCGCAGGCTGGAGACGATCGTGAGCTGCTCGATCTCGCGCCGCTCGTTATCGTTCAGGCTGGTCTGATACTGCTGGAAGCGATACAATCCCAGCAGTGTGCCTTCGGCGACCGCTTGGGCCGCGCTGGCCAGCGCCATACCCTCGGGCGTGGGCAGGTCGAAGGCGAACTGATCGACACGCAGGTCGCGCGCGGATTGGGCTGCGACAGCAGCAGCCTCGCACAGCCGGTCGAACGTGATCTGCCCGCGCTTGCCCAGCCCTATGAGCAGCACGCGCCGAGCAGGCACCGAGCCGCGCGGGTAGAGAACTGTCGTCTGCTTGAACTTGCCGCTCCAATCGCCATCCTCGGTCAGACTTGCGATGGAGCGCGGCAAAGATTCGCCTTCCCAGGCCCCGAGCGCCAGCAGTGGCGTCTCGTGCGCCAGCGCGTCGCCATAGGTCACCGCGATCTTCATGCGTATTTCTTTCCAGCGCTGATGCGCATGCCCCAGAGATAACTTCGCCGGCCTCCTCACTGGCCAGTTTGCGGCTGTGCCTGGGAAAGGGACCGACGGGGTGTAGCCGACCGGCGAGGGATGTTCGCTCCACGGCGGCCTAGCCATTAAGATTCCGATCCATTATATCATAGGGGGCAACAGCCTACGGAGTGTCGTAAGCGACCGGGAAATTACAAATTGACAGCAAAGCGGGTAAAAAACAGTTGAGTCTGCGTGACGAGTGACGAGTCGCGGGCGACGAGTGGCGCTTGACTCATAACTCATAGTTCATAACTTGTAAGAACACTTGTTCTGATAGTCCATCCGTGCTATAATGGCTAGCATCTACGAGTGTCTACGAGCAAATGGAGCGCCGAACGATGACCCAGTACGCCAACTATCGCCAGCTGCGCGAGCAGCGCGCCCGGATGGAAGCCCAGCTCGAGCGCGAGTTCCCCGACTTTGAGCTCGTCAAATGGTATACCCAGTATCGCGAGATCAAGGCCGCCTACCCCGACACAGTGTTGCTCTACCGCCTGGGCGACTTCTACGAGACTTTCGACGACGACGCCAAGCTGGTGGCCGACCTGCTCGATGTTACGCTGACCTCCAAGCATTTTGCTAACCACAAGCGCACCAACGTGCAGCAGCGCTGCCCCATGGCCGGCATCCCCTACCACGCGGTCGAGCGCTACGTCGGCGCGATCGTCGGCGCGGGCTACCGGGTGGCGATCGCCGAGCAGACCTCCGAGACGCCTTCGAGCAAGTCGGACACCCGGCCAAAATCGGTCTTCGCCGCCGGGATCGAGCAGCGCGCGGCGCGCCGGGATATCGCTGACCGCGAGGTCGTGCGCGTGATTACGCCTGGCACTGTGACCGAGACCGCCATGCTGCCGGCGGCCCAGAACAACTACCTGACGGCGCTGATCGCCGAGGGTGGGCGGGTTGGGCTGGCCTACGCCGACCTGAGCACGGGCGAGTTCTGCTGCACCGAGTTCGGCGGCGAGCGCGCGGCCACACAGGCGCAGGGCGAACTGGCGCGGCTCCAGGCTGTCGAGGTGCTGGTACCGGATGATCCGGCGCTGAGGTTGCCGGGCCTCGAGCCGGCAAGCGCGCAGCTGGAGCACGACCTGGAATTCATGACCAAGGACGAGCGCGAGCTGCTGCTGCCGGGCGAACGGGTGGCTCGCCGTGTCGAGCGCGAGAACAGTGCGCGCTGGGCGCATGGCCACGTCACCGGCTGGCCGGCCTGGCGCTGGAAGCTTCAGACCGCCGCCGACGCGCTCATGCAGCAGCTGCATGTGCGCTCGCTCGACGGCTTTGGCCTGCGCGACAAGCCGCTGGCCGCGCGGGCGGCCGGCGCGGTGATCCAGTATATTCACGAGACCCAGCGCAGCGCCGCCGACCAGATCAACATGCTGCACACCTACACCAGCGGCGGAACGATGTTCCTGGACCCGCAGACGCGCCGCAACCTGGAGCTGCTGGAGAGCAGCGGTGGGAAAGCCAAGGCCTCGCTGGTTGGCGTGTTGGATCAGACACGCACGCCAATGGGCGGGCGGTTGCTGCGGCGCTGGATCTCGCAGCCGCTGCTCGACATCGCGCGGCTTTCGGCGCGCCAGGATGCTGTGGCGCACTTCGTGGACGACGCGCTGCTGCGGGCGAGTGTGCGCGAGAAGCTCAAGCTGGTCGGCGACCTGGAGCGTGCAGTCAACCGCGTGGTGCAGGGCATCACCGTGGCCACGCCGCGCGACATGGTCCGGCTGCGCGAGGGGCTACGAGCGTTGCCGGAACTGGCTGAGGCGCTGGAGGGCTGGATGCCGCCGGGACCGGAGGCAGGAGGCAGGAGGCAGGAGGCAGGAGGCAGTGCCGAAGAGCGAAGCGCCGAGCAGGATGCTTGGTGGATCGAAGCAGATGGAAATGGCCAGGCCAGCGATCCAACTCCCAACTCCCAACTCCCAACTCCCAATCGCCAGGCTCCCAGCCTGCGCGAACAGCGCGAGGCCAAGCGGCGTGTCGCGGCGCGCCATGACGAAGACGATCTGTTCGGCGAGGGCGAGTGGGATGATGAGCCTTCGAGTGAGGGGCCGAGCGCGCCTACGCAGCAAGTCGAGCTGACGACAACGATCGCACCCCGTCACCCCATCACCCCGTCACCTCGTCACCCGGCCGTTCACGCGGCGCTCGACCCATGCGGCGATGTGCTCTCCTTCCTCGAGCAGGCGCTGGACGATGATCCGCCGGCATTGCTGGGCGCTTCGAACTACTTGCGCTCGGAAGAGGGTGGCGAGGCGCCGCGGCGGACCATCCGGCCAGGCTTCGAGCCAAAGATGGATGCTATTGTGGAGGCCACGCGCGACGCTAAGCACTGGATCGAGCAGCTCGAGCCAAAGGAGCGCGCACGCCTGGGGATCAAGAACGACAAGGGCCTGCGAGTCGATTACAATAAGGTGTTCGGCTACTACATCGAGGTCTCGAACAGCTATGCCGACCGCATCCCGCCCGATTATATCCGCAAGCAGACGGTGGCGACCGGCGAGCGCTACTTCACCGCCGAGTTGAAGGAGTATGAGACGGTCGTGCTGGGCGCGCAGGAGAAGCTGGTCGAGCTGGAGCAGAAGGCCTTCGCCAAGATCTGCGCAGCCGTGGCGGCCGAGGGCGAGCGCCTGCTGGCGACGGCGCGAGCGCTGGCCGAAATTGATGTCTATGCCGCACTGGCCGAGGTGGCTGTCCGCGGTCGCTATGTCCGGCCGCTGCTGCGCGACGACACGCGGCTGCGGATCGCCGGCGGGCGCCACCCGGTGGTCGAACGCATGCTGGACGAGCCGTTTATCGCCAACGACGCGACGCTCGACACCCAGGAAAACCAGCTGCTGATCATCACCGGCCCGAACATGGCCGGCAAGAGCACCGTGCTGCGCCAGATCGCGCTGATCGTGCTGATGGCGCAGATCGGCTCGTTCGTGCCGGCCGACGAGGCCGAGATCGGGATCGTCGACCGAATCTTCACCCGCATCGGCGCGCAGGATGACATTGCCACCGGCCAGAGCACCTTTATGGTCGAGATGACCGAGACGGCGGCGCTGCTGATCCAGAGCACCAACCGCAGCCTGATCATCCTCGATGAGGTCGGGCGCGGCACCAGCACCTACGATGGCATGGCGATCGCGCGCGCCGTGGTCGAGTATATCCACAACGAGCCGCGGCTGGGCTGCCGCACGCTGTTCGCCACCCACTACCACGAGCTGACCGAGCTGGAGCAGACGCTGCCGCGCGTCAAGAACTACCACATGGCCGCGGTCGAGCAGGATCAAGGGGTTGTATTCCTGCACGAGCTGCGACGCGGCGGGGCCGACCGCTCCTACGGCATCCATGTGGCCGAGCTGGCCGGCATCCCGCGCCCGGTGATCCGCCGGGCCGGCGAGTTGCTGGCGGACCTTGAGAACGGCAGACCGGAGACACGAGATAGGAGACACGAGACAGGAGCAATAAAAGCCCACGCTCCAGTCTCCAGTCTCCAGTCTCCAGTCTCCACGCAACAGCTCGGCCTATTCGACGTGGCGCCCAGCCCGCTGATCGAGATGCTGCGGCGGCTGAATGTCAATGAGCTGACCCCGATCGAGGCGCTGACTAAGCTGTACGAGCTACAGAAGCTGGCGAACCAGTAGCCGGATTAAGGGTTAGGGGTTAGGGGTTATAATGGTGTACGCACTTGTAACCCTTAACCCTTAACCCTTAACCGTTATGCGTGACGATTTGTTCACCTCCGTTCGCAGCCCGAACCCGCTCGAAGAGACAATCGAGCGGATCGCCGGCGCGATCAAAGCGCGCCTGCTCAGCCCTGGCGACCGCCTGCCGGCCGAGCGCGATCTGGCGATCCAGCTGGGGGTCAGCCGATCGACCTTGCGAGTGGCGCTGCAGAACCTGGTGCAGGCCGGCTGGCTGGAGGTCCGGCGCGGGCGCAGCGGCGGCGCGTTCGTGGCGCGCTGGCCGGTGATGCCGGGGCCGCGCAGATTGCCGGAGGTGCTGACACGGCATCGCGAGGGGCTGCCGGCGCTGCTGGATTACCGCCGCGCCGTCGAGAGCGTCGCGGCTGCCTTCGCCGCCGAACGGGCCTCGCCCGATGAAGTGGCCGAGCTGGAGGCGCTAACCGGCGCGATCGATGGGCGCGAGGACGACTTCGAGGCCTACCGGGCCGGCGATGCGCGCTTCCACATCGGCATCGCGCGCGCCGCACACAGCCCACGCCTGCTCGAAGCGGTGACCGAGGTCCAAGCGGCCATGACCGAGGTGCTGGATGTGATCATCTATCACTCGATCCAGGTGCTCGGCCACTCGACCGATTACCACTGGCGGATTCTGGATGCCATTCGCACTCACGATGCCGAGGCCGCCCGCCGCGCCATGCTCGATCATGTGATGGCGACCGAGAATGTGATCTACGGGCTGGTGCCGGAGATCGCATCCTAATGGTCTAGCACAGTCCTTTTCACGCGGAGGTCTGGAGCGGCCGCAGGCCGCTCCAGACCTCCACGTTAGTGAGGGTGCGGGGCGGGCCGCAGGCCCGCCCCGCACCCCGACCCGCGCCATGAGTGCAGTCAGCCACTAAGGGGTGCAGCCCTTCCTGATGCCTTTTCTGGTGGTGGTGCTCGCGGCAAAGCCGGGGCACCACCACCAGAAAAATCTAATCTGGGGCGGCAAAGCCGCCCCCATTACCCCCACCCACCAGAAACACTATGGCAAGCCACTAGTGTGCTTTCAGCAGCTCAACGTCGCGAGCCTCTGATCATCGGAATGAACTGTATATTGAACGGCAGTAGCGGAATACTCTTTCGTGTGGCGATCGAGACATTGCCGGCCTTGTCGACGACTTCGAAGAAGATATCGCCCTCGCCGCCGACAGGTGAACCGAGCACCGCGGCGCTATACTCGCCGCCCGTGGCGGGGGCAAGATCCACGCGCTGCCAGCGCCGCCCGTCGACCGTGTAGGTCGCGCTGACGCGCTGGATGCCCGCGCCGTCGTCGCTGACGTTGGCCCTGATCGTGACCAGCACGTCGGCGATCGAGATGCCGCTGGGCTGGCCCGGCTGTATGAAATCGGTTGTCTCGAACGTCGGCGGCGACTGGTCGTCCAGGATGCTCTGCGGCGCGCTGTTGGGGTCGACATAGGTTATCTCGAACACCATCTGCGAGAAACGCCGCAGGTGACCGTTATCGTTGTCGTTGTTCTTTCCGATAAACTGGGCCGGGATGACCAACAGCTTGTCGGTGTAGGACACATCGCTCTGGCCGGAAAGCTCCTGGGAGGTGCGCAGGAACGTATATGGCAGCTCTGGCAGCCACTTCTCGTTGGTTTCGAGCTGGGTTTCTTCTGATGTCGCCTTGGTGACTTCGTCGGTAACAAGCGTGGTGATGCGCGGATTGAAACCGATCGTTTGAAGGGTGGTCGCGCTGCGCATCTGCACGCCACGCGGGATGGGCACCCCCCTGCCGGCGCCTCCGTTCAAACCGGTGTCTTTGAGCGTGATGTCGTAGGTCAGCAGCGGCAGCACCGGACTGCCGAGAGTCGTCTGGGGCGAGCCGATCAGCACTGGCAGCTGTTGCCCTGGCAGGAAGCTATCCTCGACAATGCTGCTGACCTCCGGCGGCTTGTCGCTACTTGGGTTTTTGAAGGTATTGGTCAGCGTGATCACGCGCGTGAGCAGGCCCTGGGTGCTGTCCAGCGTGCTGATCACCTCGGCCGGAACTGGCTGCGGCACTGGGTCGAAGCTGAGTCCATACTCCGGCCGCGCAGGATTGGCTACTTTGACCCGAATGAACGGCAGGCCGTAGAGCGTCCACTGTTCGAGCACTTTTTCATCGGTGACGCTGAAGCTGGCGCTGCCGCTGTTTTGCAGGTACTGGCGCTTCGCGCGCGCGAGCGACTCGCCGATCGTCGCGCCAATGTAGGTATCAGTGTTCGGCGCTACAACCCGCCGGCCGATCGCCTCGGTGAAGAGCAGCGCCAGCCGCTCGCTGTAGCCGACGATGCCGGTGTCGCCGTAGCCGAAGCCAGAGTTGCCGATCCAGTTGCCGCCCTGCTTGAGCACCGCCTGGGGGAAGTCGACCTGGAGCTCTTCGCCGTGGGGCGCGCTTGCGTTGAACGTCTCTTCAGGAACGCTCAATCCGGAATGGCAGCCCACCGAGAACAGCAGGGTTGGCGCGCCGGCGATCTTGAAGTAGGCCAGCATATCGTTGCCGCCGCTGACCGTCGGCCGGTAGATCTGGCTGGCCAGCAGCGCGCCGCCGTCGAGGTTGGCTGGGATGGCCTGATCGTGATTGAAGTGGCCGTTGATTGCGGTGATATCGTAGGGGCTGTGGGCGCTCGCGTATCCGTCGGCAAGCCCAGGCAGCCAGGTGCCGGCCAGCAGCGACTTATCCCAGCTATCGTCGATCAGCCTCTTGACCCGCGCGGTCGGCGCGGCAGTCTCGGCGGCGCCCGCCAGCGTGTTGTCGAGCAGATCGATGTCCAGCGTGTCGGCGATCCGCTCGGCGTTATCGGTCAGGTAGGAATAGCCCGTGACCAGCGCGGCACGGTCGGCGCGACCGGCGTTGATAGTGAAATTGTTGCCGGATGTCAGGTAGCTGTTTAGATAATGCCAGATATCGCTGGGCTTCTCGACGAGGCGGCCGATGCCGATATCGGGGATGTAGAGCGCGCGGCCGCGCCAGGGCGTGCCGGCTCGATCGGCGTAGAAGTTGTCGCTCTCCACGAAGTTGTAGAACAGGTTGCCGGCCAGCGGCGAAAGCCCGCGGTACGCGCCGCTGGCTTGCAGCTCGTTGTGATAGTCCCGCTCGTTGCCGAAGGTCATCTCGTCCGGCACCCGGTAGAATGGGATGATCTCGTCGTCGCCCACGATCACCAGGTTGGCGGTGTTCGGGTAGTAGCTGTCGATCGCGCGCTGGAGGATCAGCCAGATCTTCTGGGCGACCTCGTTGGCGAGCAGCGGCTGGGGCGCATTCTTATCCCACTGGTCGTAGAGTTTGGACAGGTTGCTGGCGTCGGCCGGCAGCAGCGAGGCGCCGCCTAAGTCGATCGCGATGCCGCTGCTGGCGGTCATGAGCGGCTGCCCCGGCTGGAGCGCCCCGAGCAGGCTGCCGAGCGCGGGATCGCCGGAGTAGCGTGCCGACATGCGCTGCGAGTTGTAGAGATAGATGGTTGTGATATTATCGTTCCGGCTGCCGTTCAGCCCAACCACCTCGCTGGCGGTGATCGCCGGCTTGATCAGCGTGCCGTCGCGCAGCGTCACGTCCAGACGGTACGGCTTCGCGCTGTCGGCGGCGCCCTCGTAGCCGAAGATCATGACGAAGTATTGCCCGCCCTCGCGGAGGAACGCGTCGATCGATTCGTTATTGGTTTTGCGCTCGTCCGAGTAGGCGATCACATTGTCCTCGAACGCTGATCCGAAGACATGGCCGCCTTTGCGACGGAAAACATGGCCGCCTTTGCGGCGGAAATCGGTAATATTCCGCAGGTCGCCACTATCGCTGTACGGATCGGTCGCGCGCGGGTCGTAGACCAGCAAGATGTCGTAGTCGGCCGGCAGCTGTGTCAGGTTGAGCGTTACCTGCGCGCCGGGCTGGGCTGTCAGGCGATAGAGATCGATGTCGTTCGCAGTGCTGATCGTGCCGCTGCGCGCAGTGTAGCCGGAGCCGTTGATCTGAAGCGGCGTGGCGCTGTCAAGCTGGTCGTTGGGCTCGACCTCCGGAATGGGCGTCAAGGGCTCGAGCTCGATCGCGCCGATATCGCAGACGCCGACCTGCGGCCGCTTGACGCCGCGCTGGTCGAACTCGCCGCAGCTGGTGTCGCCGGCGTTGACGGCCGGGCTGCTAGGCAGCGGCGCCATCGTCAGCAGCGGGTCGCCGTTGCCGAGTAGTAGGCCGCCATTGCTCTGCAACGTGCCCAGCTTGGGATCGCCGGCGTTGATCTGATCGCCCGGCGCGCCGGTGATACCGCAGCCGGCGCCGTTGCCTAGCAGGTTGTGACCCTGTGAGTTGACCGTTCCGGCGCAGTCCGGCGCCCCGCCAGCGCTGCCGGCCACGATGGTGTTGGACAAATTGACTGTCCCGCCGCCATTTGCGATTCCGCCGCCGTTGGCCGCCGTGTTGCCGGCGATCGTCGTATTGGCGATGGTCGTGACGCCACCACTGATCTGGACGCCGCCGCCCTGGCCGCTGGCCTGGTTATTGGCGACTGTGCTGGTCTTCAGCGTCAGCGCGCCGGCAGCGCCGATGCCGCCACCAACCGCGGCTGTGTTGCCCGCGAGCGTGCTGTTCTGCACATCGGTGCTGCCGCCGCCGGCGTACAGCCCGCCGCCGCTGGCCGTGGCGCTGTTGTTCTGCACGCCGCTATTGATCAGCGACATGGCGCCGCCATTGTTATAGACGCCGCCGCCGTTTCCATTGGCGCTGTTGCTCTTGATCGCGGCTCTGCTCAGCGTCAGCGTGCCGCCACTGGCCGCGATGCCGCCGCCGTTTGTGGTGCTGCTGTTACCGGTGATGGAGCTGGTGGTGACGTTCAGCGTTCCGGCGCTAGTGGCGATTCCACCGCTGCCGCTGTTCCCGGTCACCTGGCTATTGTCCAGCGTCAGTGCACCGCTATTCGTGATTCCGCCGCCGCTGTTGCCGTCGATGCCGCTGTTCCGCAGCGTGGCCGTACCGCTATTTGCCAGCCCCGCGCCGGTGTTGCCGCTGATTGCGCTGCTGTCGAGCGTGAGCGTGCCGCTGTTGAGGATCCCACGGCCATTGTTTGCGCCGACCAGGCCGTTGGTGACGGTCAAGTCTCCGCTATTTGCGATGCCGTCGCCGTTGAGGCCGGCCCCGCCACGCACCGCCAATCCGGTTATGCTGACCTGAACGCCCAAGTTGACAGCAATCACCGCGCCGTTCTGGCTGCCGCGGATGCTGGTCACATCCGCGCCCGCGCCGATGAGGGTCACGTTGCGCGTAAGCGTCAGGTTCTCGTTGTAGGCGCCAGCGGCGATCATGATCGTGTCGCCGGGGATGGAGCGGTTGTTGACGATCTCGCCGATCGTGCGGCAGGGGTTGGCCGCCGATTTGCACGAGGTGGCTGGGGCGTTGTTGCCGGATGGATCGACGTACCAGGTCGAGATATTGGTCGGGCCGCGCTCATAGGCGCCCACATCACAGAAATTGCCGACTGGCCGCGGCACGCCGCGTTGGTCGGCTGCGGCGCAGGCGCCGGCGGCTCCGGGGCTGGCCGGGTTGCCCTTGTCGATCGCCGGGCTGCCATTCTTCGGCGCCATCGTCTGGGTCGGGCCGCCGTTATCCTGGAGTGCGAACAGCTGCGGATCGCCGATGTTGGTCTGATCGTGGCCCGCCGGCGCGACGCTGCAGCCAGCCCCAAACAGGTTGTAATCCTGCGAGTTGATCGTGCCGCTGCACTCGGCACCACCGGCGTTGCCGGCTAGGATTGTGTTGGAAAGATTGACCGCGCCGCCAGTATTGGCGATGCCGCCGGTGTTGCCGCTGATCGTGTTGTTGTTCGAGCTAAGAGTGGCGCTGCCCAGGTTCGTCACACTGCTGCCGCTGGATGCCGTATTGCCGTTGAGCGTGGTATTGACGATCATCAGCGACGCACCGCCAGCTGTCGATCCATCGTTGGCGATCGCGCCGCCGCTCGCAGCACTGTTCTTGAACAGCGCGCTGGCGGACAGAACCAGCACGCCGCCATTCCAGATGGCACCGCCCGCGCCGGTGGTGGCTTTGTTATTGCTAAAGGTGCTGTTGGCGAGTGATACGTCGAGCCCGGCGCTGGCGACGCCGCCGCCATTGCCGCTGGCCTGATTGCCGTCGAGAGTCATCCCGGTCAGCGCCAGCGCGCCGCCGCTGTTGGAGACGCCGCCGCCATTCGCGCCGGCGCTGTTGCCCCCGATCGCGCTGCTGGCGAGCGTCACCGTTCCGCCGCTGGTTGCGATCCCGCCGCCGCTGGCGGCGCTGGTGTTGGCGCTGACGACGCTGCTATCGGTCAGCGAGACCCCGCCGCCGCTGTTGGAGACGCCGCCGCCATTCGCGCCGGCGCTGTTACCCGCGCTGCTGCCGATCGACGCATTTTTGCCGATCGTCATGCCGGCGAGCGTGAGCGAACCACCGTTATTGGCGATGCCACCGCCGTTGCCGCTGGCGCTGTTTGAATATACGCTGCTGTTGGCGAGTGTGCCGCCGCTGGCGAGGATGCCGCCGCCGTCGCCGCCGTTGC
>DATFXE010000320.1:0-3589 GCA_035258585.1 Roseiflexaceae bacterium
GAGTTCGCGGTGGCGATTCGCTCGGCGCTGCTGCGTGGCGCCGAGGCTTCGCTGTTCGCCGGCTGCGGGATCGTCGCCGGGTCGGACCCGCAGCGCGAGTACGCCGAGTCGTGCCTCAAGCTGCGGCCCGTGCTGGCGGCGCTGGGTGGGGATTAGAGACGCGAGACACGAGATGTCGCTGAAAATCTCTTGTCTCCTGTCTCTTCATTATTTCGGAATCCATCTTGTGAAGAGTGTCGAATCCACAATTCAGCATGCTCTCTCGGTCTCTGTCGGCGCGTTCGTGGACGAACTGGCGCGCTCCGGCGTGCGCCACTTCTGTGTCTGTCCCGGCTCGCGCTCGACGCCGCTGGCGCTGACGATCGCGCGCGAGCCGACCGCAAAGCTCTGGATGCATCTGGACGAGCGCTCGGCGGGCTTCTTCGGACTGGGCCTGGCCAAGACCCTGCGCGAGCCGGTCGCGCTGGTCTGCACATCCGGCACGGCGGCCGCGAACTTTATGCCGGCCGTGGTCGAAGCCTTCCGCGCACGCATCCCGCTGATTGTGCTGACCGCCGACCGCCCGCATGAACTGCGCGACGTCGGCGCGCCCCAGACGATCGACCAGGTCGATCTGTTTGGCTCGCATGTCAAATGGTTTGTGGATCTGGCCGAGCCAGACGCGGCGCCCGAGATGATCCGCTACATGCGCACCGTGGCTGCCCGCGCGGTGGCGACCGCCCGGCGCGGGCCGGCCGGGCCGGTGCATATCAACTGCCCCTATCGCGAGCCGCTGCTTCCGGATCGATCGGTTGCCGCTGTCGCCGAGGGCAGGCCCGGCGATCGCCCGTACGTGACGATCAGCGCCGGCGCCCGCGCGCCCGACGAGGCCCTGGTCGCTGCGCTGGCCAGCGAGCTGCGGGACATGCCGCGCGGGCTGATCATCTGTGGGCCGCAGGAGGACCCGGCGCTGGCACAGGCGGTGAGTAGGCTGGCGGCGGCGCTTGGTTATCCAGTGCTGGCCGACCCACTCTCAGGGCTGCGTCTCGGCGGCCACGATCGCACGCTGGTGCTGGATTGTTACGATGCCTTTCTGCGCGATAGCACCTTCATCGAGCGGTTCGCACCCGAGGTCGTACTACGCTTCGGGGCCATGCCGGTCTCCAAGCCGGTGCTGCTGTATCTTCAGCGATATCACGGTTGCCGCCAGATCGTCGTAGATGGCGACGCTGGATGGAACGAGCCGACCCTGCTGGCATCCGACATGATCCACGCCGACGGCCGATTGCTGTGTGAGGCGCTTCTAGCGGCCCTTGGCCACAGAGATCACAGAGAAAGAATTCTAGAACATAAACTCTCTGTGGCCTCTATGTCCCCTTCGACCCTTCGACTACGCCCTTCGACAAGCTCAGGGGGGACCTCAGGGGAGCCTGCGCTCAGGGCAGGCTCTGTGGCAAACATCTCGGCGTGGGCGGATGCCTGGCGCTCAGCCGATCGGCGCGCGCGCGAGGCGATCGCCCTGCGCCTGAGCGCGATGGATGAGCTGTTCGAGGGCAAGGTCTTTGCCGAGCTGGCGGCGCTGCTGCCGGATGGCGCGCTGCTGTACGCCGGCAACAGCATGCCGATCCGCGACCTGGACACGTTCTTTCCCGGCGGCGACCATGGCGTGCGCCTGCTGGCCAACCGCGGCGCGAACGGCATCGACGGCGTGGTCTCAAGCGCGCTTGGCGCCGCCGCCGCCGGCCTCGGGCCGACGGTGCTGGCGATCGGCGATCTCTCGTTCTACCATGATTCGAATGGCCTGCTGGCCGCGATGCAGCATCGCTTGAACCTAACGATCATTCTGCTGAACAACGACGGCGGCGGCATCTTCTCCTTTCTGCCGCAGGCTGGCGAGCCTGAGCATTTCGAGACGCTGTTTGGCACGCCGCACGGTCTGGATTTTCGTCCGCTGGCGCAGATGTACGGCGCGCAGTACCAGCGGGTTGAGGATTGGCAGGCGTTTCGGGCGGCCGTCCAGCGTGGGCTTGAGACCGGTGGCCTGCATATCGTCGAAGTGCCCACCGAGCGCGCCCGTAACGTGACGCTGCACCGCGAGATGTGGAAAATTGTGACCAAAGCACTGGCAGGACTATCGATCCACGAAGAGCACGAAGAGCGCGAATAATTCTTGAGGCTTGGATGCAGGCAGCGGAATAAGCCTGCCGGTGGTTCTAGCTAAACTCCCCACAGCAACTTGGCCGCACATCTTCGTCTCGCTCCTCTTCGTGTCCTTCGTGGCCTTTGTGGATCAATAACTATGCGGATGCGTATCAACGATATCACTCTCCACATCGAGGAGTTCGGCGCTGGTCGCCCACTGCTGCTGCTGCATGGCTTTACCGGCGGCGCCGCGACCTGGGCGCGGTTCGTCGACTCCTTCGCGCTACAGTTCCGCGTGATCGCCCCGGATTTGATCGGCCATGGTCGATCGGATCCGCCGCCGAACGCCGAGCGCTATCTGATGGAGCGCTGCGTCGCCGATCTACTGGCGCTCCTCGATGCGCTCCAGATCGAGCGAGTTGATGTGCTGGGCTACTCGATGGGCGGGCGGGTCGCGCTACACCTGGCGGCTGCGGCGCGCGAGCGGGTTGGCGCGCTGGTGCTGGAGAGCAGCTCGCCCGGCATCGCCGACGCCGCCGAGAGGGCCGCGCGCGTTGCCGCCGACGAGGCGCTGGCCGAATCGATCGAGCGCGATGGGCTGGAGGCATTTGTCGATCGCTGGGAGCATCTGCCGCTGTTCGCCAGCCAGGCCGGGCTGCCGCTGGATGTGCGAGCGCGCCTGCACGCCCAGCGGCTGAGGAACGACCCGCGCGGGCTTGCCAACAGCTTGCGCGGCATGGGCGCTGGGCGCCAGCTGCCGCTCTGGCATCAGCTGGCGGATTTGGATATCCCGACGCTGCTGATCGCTGGCGAGCTGGACGCGAAGTACCGCGCCTTGGCCGGCATGATGATGGCCGAGCTGCCGAATGCCCGCATGGTGATCGTGCCAGGCACAGGGCATGCTATACACCTGGAGCAGCCGCAGGCGTTTATCGGGAACGTGTTAGAATTTCTGGGCCCTACATAAGTAGGGGTGAGGTGTGGCGGCGGGCTGTAACCCGCCGCCACACCTCACCCCTGCCGAAATGATTGAGGAGCAGGATATGCCAATCGAGTGGAAAAGCGTACACGCATATACCGACATCATCTACGAGCACGATACCGGTGGCGAAGGAATCGCCAAAATCACAATCAACCGGCCCGAGAAGCGCAACGCCTTTCGTCCCGAGACCGTCGCCGAGCTGCTGGATGCCTTTGGGCGTGCGCGTGACGACGAGACGATCGGCGTGATACTCTTTACGGGAGCAGGTGAGAAGGCCTTCTGCTCGGGCGGCGACCAGAGCGTGCGCGGCCAGGGTGGCTATGTCGGCGGCGATGGCGTGCCGCGCCTGAATGTGCTCGACCTGCAGCGGCTCATTCGCGTGCTGCCCAAGCCGGTAATTGCGCTCGTCGCCGGCTATGCGATCGGCGGCGGCCATGTGCTTCACGTGGTCTGCGACCTGACGATCGCGGCCGAGAATGCGATCTT
>DATFXE010000321.1:0-2871 GCA_035258585.1 Roseiflexaceae bacterium
AGGCCGATCACCGGCACATCCACCAAGCCGGCGACGACCGAGGGCAGTGCGCCGTCCATCCCTGCCGCGACGATAATAGCGTCGACCGGCGCCGCCAGCATAGCCCGCAGTGGCTCGAACAGCCGGTGCAGCCCGGCCACGCCGACGTCGTGCGCCATATGGACGGCGCAGCCCATCTCGTAGCACAGCGCGGCGGCCTCCTCGGCCACCGGGATGTCGCTGGTGCCAGCCGTCAGCACGCCGACATGCCCGCCATTCGGCGCGACGTCGGCGCCGGGCATGCGCAGCGCCAGCGTGCGCCCCTCGGTGTAGCGCGTCCAGATTACATCGGCATGGAGCGACTGCTCTAGCAGCGCCAACGTCTCCGGCGGGACGCGGCTGATCAGCACGCGCCCCAGCTCGCCCAGCAGCCGCTGCGCGATCGCCAGGGTGTGCGCCGGCGTCTTACGTTCGGCCAGCACCACCTCGGGGATGCCGGTGCGCGCCGCGCGGCGCAGATCGAGGTTGGCGAATCGATCGAGTTGATCCAGGGCATGAGACATGAAGTGCTCCCGAGTATCTGGCACCTAGAACGCAAACGCATCAGAAAGCTCAGCTCTCGCGACTTTGCGGCTTTGCCTGAGCAATATCGCGAATACACTCCCGATGCTCTAGTCAATTGTTGCAGCCACGGCATTATACCGCACGCGCCGGCTGTGCGTGGGAGACTCATAAGCGCCACGTCTCCGTTATCGATATTCTAGCGGCCCTATATAAGGTGCGCCGATCACACCATAGGCCGGATGAGTATGGTACACTAGTGGTCAACTACACTGATTTTGCTGGGGAGGTTCGGAGGGGCCGAAGGCCCCTCCGAACCTCCCCAGGTGGGTGTGGGGGGCGGCTGCGCCGCCCCCCACACCCACCCAGCTGACTCCGATATTGAATGATAGGGCAAACGAGCGCTCTATGACTAATCAGGGCAGCCTTCCCTACCTGCTGATCAGCCTCTCCGACGAGCCGGACGGCACCTGGCGGCGACCGCTCAGCGCCGACGTCACCTGCCTGGGCCGGCCGGAGGCGCAGCCGGGCGAGCTGGACACGGTCGATCTACGTACCGATTGGGCCTCGCGCAAGCACGCCCGCATCATCCGGCAGGGTGCCGAGTACATCCTGGAGAATTGGCAGGGCAGGAATGGCATCGGCGTCTACGAGCGCTGCCTACAGCCGGGTGACACGCACACCCTGCGCCACGGCGACCAGTTTCGCATTCCCGACCTCTCGACCAGCTACGCGCGCATCCTGTTCCTGATCGACGACAAGACCACCATGCGCCTGCCACTGCAGATCGACCCGCGCCAGCACAAAGTGCTGGTGTTCGGCGACGTGGCACCCCTGCGCGGCCTGGAGTATCGGCTGCTGGCCTACCTGCACGACCACGCCGGCGAGGTGTGCGCCTATGAAGATTTGATGGCACATCTGTGGCCGGATTACTACAAAGTCGATGGGCGCCGCGCCGAGCTGGATGTCTACCTGGCGCGGGTGCGCGCGAGGCTGCGCGAGGCCAGCGGCGGCTTCACGTTTATGCAGACCTTGCGCGGCCATGGGGTGCGGTTAGTGATTTGACAGAAAAGAATCCGCTGTTTTCGTTTTTTCGCTCTGCGAGCGAAAAAACGAAAACAAAAAAGAAGATAAAGTACCGCTGCGAATGACAACATATGGGCAGCGCGTAAGCCCTATCAGATAATTAAGGATCGTCTAGGTCTCGTGCATGTTGCGCCAGCGCCGCGGCTGCGTTACGATCGAGCCATGCCATTTCCCACCAGCAATTTGGCCCAGTCGGGCCGATTCACCGAAATACGGCCGATCGGCCGGGGCGCGTGCGGGCAGGTCTATGCCGCCCGCGATAACCTTGGGCGTACAGTGGCGGTCAAGGAGGCGCTGCCGGGCGACGAGGAGTTCGCCTGGGTGCGCGCCAAGTTCCAAAAAGAGGCGCGCATTCAGGCCGCGCTGCAGCACCCGAACATCGTCGCAATCTATTCGCTCGAAGAGGACCCCGACACGCGCGAGCTGTACCTGGTCTGTGAGTACGCCAACGGCGGATCGCTGGCCGATCACCTGGCGGCCGGCTGCGTCCCCGAGGCTCAGGCGATCGCGATCGCCCACGATATCTGCGCCGCGCTGGAGGCGACCTGGCAGCAGCTGATCGTCCACCGCGACGTCAAGCCCTCGAACATCCTGCTGGTGAAGGATTCAACCCATGCCATCGTCGGCGCAAAGCTCGGCGATTTTGGCGTCGCGCAGGATCAGAAGCAGCGTCGCACCACCCTGCTGCCCGGCATGGGCCACCCCGGCACACCGCTGTACATGCCGCCCGAGCAGGGCAATATCGCCACGGTGCTGGACGTACGCTCGGATCTCTACGCGCTGGGCGTGACGCTGTGGGAGATGCAGACCGGCCGCGACCTGAAGCTGCTGCCCAGCGTGCATGGCGCGGGCGACCTTCAGGCGCAGCATCCGCCGATCAGCCCCGGCATGGCTGCGGTGATCTGGCGGGCCGTTCAGCCCGATCGCGAGCAGCGCTACGCGACGCCCGCCGAGATGTCCAATGAGCTGGCGGCGGTGCGCGAGGGCGTCTGGGCGCCCGCGCGCGAGACGATTGTGCAGCCCAGACGCAAACAGATAGTGGCCGCACGCGCGGTGGCGATCGAGCAGGCGCGGCGCCGACGGCCTTTGAGCCTGGCACGGACCACAATTGTCTTTCTGCTGGTCTTGGGCGTGCTATCGACACTCGCGCTCGGCGGTCTGGCGACCAAGGTCATCTCGCCACTGCTAAGCCAGAGATCCCAGGTGGTCAGCGTCCTACCGAAGGCCGACGGCTTCTCCACCAGC
>DATFXE010000322.1:0-3146 GCA_035258585.1 Roseiflexaceae bacterium
CGCTTGGGGCCCGTGTATCATTATTGCCGTTGGGTTGGACGCAGGAGAGGGAAGCAATGTTGCGCACTATGAGGATATCTCCTATCGAATTCTAACACAGGATGCAATCAGAACTTACAACCCGTTTTATCAGACTACTAATACCAAGTTCGGAATAAAGAGTTATGAAAAGGGTTTCTTGGAAGGGCCTGCTGCCCCTCCAAACCACCCCGCTTTTCGTAAGCAATCAACCGAACTTGGTATAACTCAGCGAGGCGATTGATGGCTACGGGGTCGATCGATATTCTTGGCGTAGTCAGCCTTCAGAGGAGCCAAGAAGCTGCATTGCCGCCTTGTCCCAGCAGTTGCCTTACGACCCATACTGCTCTGCATCTGAGCCTGCTTGTGTGATCGCTACTCTAGCCTATTCGAGGTGTCCATGAAAGCGGGTCAAGCTCACTCCGGGCCGCAGCGGGGTCATTGGACGGCTGACTGCAGGTGTCGACGAGATGCGGATGCGAAAGCCGGAGGCAAAGCCAGTGCCACCTCTGCGAGGAAGTTGCCCTAGATCACGACCTTCGGGTACAGGCGCGCGCAGATCGCTACTAGCACCGTCGTAGCAGTCAGCAACACTGTGAAATCGAGGCCGATGCCGTAGGTGCTGGTCTGGCCGGCCAGCATCATGCTCCGCAGCGCATCGACTTGATACGTTAGCGGGTTGCCATGCGAGATGAACTGTAACCAGGCCGGCATCAGCGCGATTGGATAGATCGCATTGCTCGCGAAAAATAGCGGCATGGTCATCACTTGGCCAATGCCCATGAAACGCTCGCGCGACTTGACCAGGCAGGCGATCAGCAGCGAGAAGGTCGAGAAGCAGGCCGCGCCCAGAAACACCGCCAGCAGCACGCCCACCAGCGCCAGCGGGTTGCCGTCGAGCTGAACGCCCAGCAGCAGCGCCAGGATGTAGATAATGACCGCCTGTGAGAGGCTGCGCACCCCCGCTGCCAGCGCCTTCCCCAGCACCAGCGCACCGCGCGGCGTCGGGCTGGCCAGGAACTTGTGCATAATGCCCAGGTCGCGCTCCCAGATCACCGCCATACCGCTGAAGATCGCCACGAACAACACGCTCTGCGCCAGGATGCCGGGCGCCATGAAGTCGATATAGCGCACATTGCCGGTCGGGATGGCGCGGACACGTGTGAACACTTGCCCGAAGATCAGCAGCCAGAGCATGGGCTGCACCGCGCGCGTGATCAGCTCACTTGGGTCGTGGAGCAGCTTGCGCGCCTCAAGCTCGACGATCACCAGCGTTTTGCGCACAAAATCGGTTAGACCAGCCAGCGGACCAGCCGGGCGTGCAAACGCCGCGCTACCCCAGTCGACGGGCGGTACGGCGTGTTCTTGCGGTCTCACGATAGCTACCTCCTGATCCCAGCGATCCGCCGGTGTAGTAGACGAACACATCGTCGAGGGTGGCGTTGGCGTTGTCGAGCGTTGCCTTGAGGTCAGACGGCGAGCCGATCGCCGCCACGCGCCCGTGATCCATAATCGCGACGCGATCGCAGAGGGTATCGGCCTCCTCCATCAGGTGTGTAGTCAGCAGAATCGTCATGCCGTAATCGGCCCGCAGCTGCACGACCAGGTCCCAGACGGCGCGCCGCGCCAGCGGATCCAGCCCAACCGTCGGCTCATCGAGGAACAGGACGCGTGGATGGTGCAGCAGCGCCTGGGCGATCTCCAGCCGCCGGATCATACCGCCGGAATAGGTGCGCACGAGCTTGTCGGCGGCATCGGACAGGCCCATAAACGCCAGCGCAGCGCGCACCTCGGACGATCGCTTGGCGCGCGGGAGATCGTAGAGCTTGGCAAAAACCAGCAGATTCTCATAGCCGGTCAGCGTTCCGTCGGCCGATAAGATCTGTGGCACATAGCCGATGCTGCGCCGCACCTCGGCGGCCCGCCGGGTAATATCGTAGCCGGCGACACTGGCGTCGCCACTGGTTGGCGGCAACAGTGTGGTCAGCATTTTGATCGCCGTGCTCTTGCCCGCGCCATTGGGCCCAAGCAGCCCGAATACTTCGCCGGGCGCGACGGCGAGCGTCAGCGCATCCACCGCCGTCAGGTCGCCAAAGCGGCGGGTGAGCGCCTGTGTCGCGATCATCATCGAATCACCGTAGTGTCGAATCATGCTCCGGCGCATCGCCGGCGGCAAAGACTGGGCGCAAGATCCGCATGGCCTGCGTGATGAGCGCCCGATCCTCCGCGCTGAGCGACCCCAGCAACTCGGCCAGCCGCGCACGCGTATGGGCATGCGCGGCCTCCAGCGCTGACTGACCGAGCGGTGTCAAGGTGAGGGTCGCGCGGCGGCGATTATCGGGATTAACGGCCCGCTCGATCAGCTCGCGCGTGACGAGATGGTCGATCAGGGTGGATACGGCAGAGAGCGTCAGCCCCACATGCTCGGCTACATCCGAGAGCGATGTGCCGGGATGGCGCCGCACGAATCCGAGCGCGCGAAATTGTGGGACCGAGAGGTCCGCGGGCCGGCGGCGGCGCATCTCTGCCCGCACCGTACGCATCACCAGCGGCACTGTCTCCAGGATGGCGACGGCGCAGATATCGCTGTCGATCTGACTGTCACTTCGATCTTCAAACAGTTGCATGATCTAATAATAGATTATACATGGGCACTTGTCAATCGACACCGGCCACAGTCGTCAGTGTGTGTGCATGATCGTCTCGCATCTCTGGTCGCCTATCGCCCGCTCATGGCGTTGGTTGAGAGACTATCACAAACCGGGGGCCACGCCGCCTTCGGAAGCGGAACATCCGTTATGGTGGCCTTTGCGCGTGGGTTGCCTGCCGCAGTGCGGACAGACCTGCTGCTGTGCCACACAGGCGGCAACTTGCTCTCTCACCAGTGTGTCCTGCAGCTGCGCGAGCACCGTTTTGGCCTCGTGAAGCGTGAGTCCGAGGCTGTCGGATGTGAGCATCTCACGCTCCAGGCAGCCAATCTCCTCCACGAATGGAGCAACTCCCTTCAGCACATACACACTTATGATATTGCTGGCTTACTCAGATGGGAGGTTTGGCGGGCTTTGCCCTCCAAGAAGCTTTTGTTTTGCGGGTGGTGCGGGCGGCAAAGCCGCCCGCACCACCCGCAA
>DATFXE010000323.1:0-6729 GCA_035258585.1 Roseiflexaceae bacterium
GGCGACCACTTGGGGTGCACCTGCTTGAGCAGCGCGGCGGCGCCGGCCACTTGTGGCGCGGCCATACTGGTGCCCGAAACCGCGCCGAAGCCCAGGTGCTTCTGGATGCCCTCGCCCTCGGCGAAGCCCGACGAAAGGATATTGACGCCCGGCGCCAGAACATCCGGCTTGAGGCTGCCCTGGAACGTTGGCCCGCGCGAGCTAAACGGCGCCAGGACATCGGGCGTCTGGTCGATCACACGGGCGCGCGGGTCGATCTGCACCCGCGCGGCGGCGCCGGTCTTGGCGTACCAGTCGATCATGCCCAGGCCCATCGAGCGCGGCACCGAGACCGCCGGGATAGTGATCTCCTGGGCGTGCGGCCCTGGCGCCATCTGGATCACGGCCTCGCCGCCAGCTTCGGAGTTGTAGATCATCGCCGCGCTGGCTCCGGCCTGCTGTGCGTTGAACACTTTCTGGCTGAAGGGGCAGGTGCCACGCTCGATCAAGGCCACCAGGCCGGCGAGCGACCTCGCCGGCAGTGGATTGCAGGCCAGGCTTGGCACGCCGAGCGCCACCACCGGCAAATAGGGCGCCGGACCGAACATCGTGTCCTTGATTGGGGGGCCAAAGGCGGCAGTTCCATAGGCCTTCTGCTTGAGCGCGTCGGGGACGCCCTCGGGCGCCGTCACGTCGACAAAGCCGCTGGCGATCGTCTTCGCAGTGGTCGTGGCGCCCACGCTGATGAACTTAGCGCCGAAGCCGGGTGATCCGGCCGTGCTGAGGCTTGGGCCATCATTACCGGCCGAGAAGATCACCGTCACGCCCGCGTCCACGGCCGCCTCGGCCGCGACCACGATCGCATCGAAGTGCGGATCGACATCGGGCCGGCCGCCCCAGCTGTTGCTGATCACGTCGGCGCCATCCGCCACCGCGTCCTCCAGCGCCGCGATCGACTCGGTGGTGAACGATTGGCCACTAAACGGCGAGTTGTTTTCGTAAAAAACCTTGTAATTCATCAGGTATGCGCGCGGCGCCACACCCGAGATCACCTCGGTCAGCCCGTTCAGCGTCGCATTGGTATTTGCCACACCAGCCGCGCTGCCTGCCACATGGGTGCCGTGGCTGGATGCCTCCGGGCCAGGCTCAGGCGTCTCCTCGCCGGGCAGCGGCGGCAGATCGGGCCGGAAGTAGGCGCGCGCGACGATCACTTTGGGCGTGGTGTGCGCGGTGTCGCCTTTTGGGAAGCCGCGCGGATAGCTGAAGCCGGCCGGATTGAAGAACGGGTTGTCGATCTTGATGCCCGAATCGATAATCGCGATCTTGATGCCAGCCCCCGCGTTCTGCTGGCCACCGATCGCGCGGCTCTTCCACAGCTGGTCGGCGCCGATCTGTGGGATGCTCGAGAACATATTCAGCTGATAGCGCAGGTCGGGGTAGACCGCGGCCACACCGGGCATGGCTCGCAGCCGGTCGATCGCGGCGGCATCTGCGCCGGGGAGCGCCATCGACATTCCGTTGAAGACAATCGCATAGCGGCGCTGGAGCTGCGCCTGCGGCAGCAGGCGTTGGATCTGCGCGAACATCCCGGTCTGCAGCTGATCCAGGCGCGACCGGTACTGCTGGGCAGCCGGGCTGTCGAGCTGTAGCCTGCCGACCTCCGGCGACCCGAGTGTAAATACCGCGAAATCTGGCCTGGCCAGCGGGGCCTGTGCGAGCGGTGGATCTACGAGCCGGACAATCCAGCGCTCCGCCACCTGCTGTGTGGCCATGCGATCCGCCGTCTGGGTCGGCCCAGGCGCCCAGGGGAACGCTACAATCCGAGCGGGAGCGGCGTGGACAGCCGGGGCGAGCAGGGCGAGCAGCAACGTGATCGCCAGAACCAGGCGCTTGCGCATAGAGGCCTCCTTACAACAGCAAGGATCAGTCGGCGCGGCAAAAGATAGCTTTCTTCAGGCGTACGAGAAATGATGATCGTTGGACAGTGACACTGGCATGCAGGCAGCAGGGCATATCACGTATTATAGCCCATGATTGGCATGCCAGTTCACCCTTGGCCGCCTTGAGCGGCGGCACGAAAACCCGATTACATCAAACAGTTCATCTGAGAAGGCCACTTGCTTCCAAACAGAGTTTCAGTATGAGGATATGGCCACTTTCGCCTACTTGTGATACCATGAACTGTACACGCTTGGAACGATCGACCCATCCCAGTCAGGAGGAATATCATGAAGGAAGTTCTGCCAGCCATCGAGCAGTGGCGCGCGCGCGGCGAGCGGGTCGCCCTGGCCACGGTCGTCAAGACGCTCGGCTCGGCGCCGCGCGGCGTTGGCGCGAAGATGGCGGTCTCGGAGGGCGGCAGCATGGCCGGCTCGGTCAGCGGCGGCTGCATCGAGGGCGCGGTGTTCGACGCCTGCCAGGAGGCGCTCAAGAGTGGCCAGGCCCGCCTGCTGCACTTCGGCGTGGCCGACGACGACGCCTGGGATGTTGGGCTGGCCTGCGGCGGCGTGATCGACGTGTTCGTCGAGCCGCTGAACTGGTGAAGCGCGTCGTTTGATTGGATGCAGACCATCCGCCAGGTCGCCTATCACGAGGTCGAACACGTCAGCGTCATGAAATCTTTTCTGGAAAGTCCGCAACGCTACCTGAGGCACTTATGACGATCTACGAAACCCTCACCGCTGCGATCGCCGCCGAGAAGCCGGTCGCCGTCGCTACACTTGTCGGCAGCGCGGAAGGCGCGGGCGCGAAGCTGCTGGCCCGCCCGGGTGGCCAGACGCTCGGCTCGCTCGGCACTGGCCTTCCCGAGCAGGAGATCGTACGCGATATGCTGGCGATGCTCTCCCGCGCCGAGAGCGGCATCCGCTCGTATGCCACGCCGGGAGGTGAGGCGCAGGTATTCATCGAAACCTACCCGCCGCCGCCGACCATGTTCATCGTCGGCGCGGTCCATATTGCCATACCGCTGGTAACCTTCGCCAAGACGCTCGGCTTCCGCGTCGTGGTGGTGGACGCGCGCGGCGCCTTCGCCACCCCCGAGCGCTTCGCCCACGCCGACGAGCTGATCATGGCCTGGCCCGATGAGGCGCTGGAGGGCAAGCTGAACAGCAACAGCTTTGTGGTGCTGCTGACGCACGACCCCAAGCTCGACGACCCGGCGCTCAAAATCGCGCTGCCCAGCCCGGCCCGTTATGTCGGCGCGCTCGGTAGCCCGCGCACCCACGAGAAGCGGCTGGCGCGCCTACGCGAGGAGGGCGTCCCGGAAGAGCAGCTGGCCCGCCTCCACGCGCCGATCGGGCTCAAGCTCGGCGCGAACACGCCTGAGGAGATCGCGGTGAGCATTATCGCCGAGGTGGTGGCGGCACGGCACGGGCTGACCGGCAAGAAACAGCTCGACACAGATTTATAGCACGGATACACAGATTACCATACCTACTACATTGAAGCGTAACTCTACGTACAGATGTGCGGTTCCAACTCAAATGTAGATGCGCCTGAATTCTGACTCCAAACAACGTAGAATAAACAGGTGCCAACCCACATTACACGTCTGGAGCAAGTGCAATGAATCGTAGAGTTACAGCGCCACATGAGGAACTGACGTATCGCATTATTGGTGTAGCAATACGGGCTTGCCGATCGGCCTTCTAATCAACTTTGGCGAGCGCAGCCTGCGGCCACGACGTGTGTTCCCGTCCCCGCAAGCCAGGGAGTTCCACCACAATTATCAATGGATGTTCGTGCCTGACTGGCTCAAATCTCAACCACAATGACATGTCTTTCAGCACCCTGGCTATATGCACTTCGGGTCGCCCACAATGCCAAGGACATCAATCCGTGTATCCGCCCACCAAATCCGTGTCGGGCCTGATTTTGGCCGCCGGCGCCTCGTCGCGTATGGGTCGCCCCAAGCAGCTGCTCGATTGGGGTGGGCGACCGCTCGTGCACGCCGCCGCCGAGACGGCGCTGGCCGCCGGGCTCGACCCGGTGCTGGTGGTGGTAGGTGGTGCGGCGACCGAGGTCGAAGGCGCGCTGGCGGGGCTGCCGCTGCGGATCGTGGCTAACCCGGATTACGCCGCCGGCCAGAGCACCTCGCTGCGCGCGGGGGTGGCCGCGCTCGGCCCCACTGCCGAGGCTGCCGTGGTGCTGCTGGGCGATCAGCCCTTGGTGACGGCCGCGATCGTCGAGCAGATCATAGCCGAGTGGCACGCTAGCGGCGCGCCGATCGTCGCGCCTGTCTACGCCGGGCAGCGCGGCAACCCGGTCCTGTTTGCTCGCGCTGTCTTCCCCGAGCTACTGGCCATCCAGGGCGATCAGGGAGCCCGCGCCGTACTGGCCGCCGACCGGGCGCGCGTCCGCCTGGTCGCATTCGACGACCCGCGCCCGCTGGCCGATGTCGACACGCTGGAGGATTACGAACGCTTGCTGAGGAACAAGTAAGCAGGAAGCAGTAGGCAGTTATTGCAGCCTACTGCCTCCTGCCTACTGCCTCCTGCTTACTGACAACTATGTATCAAACAACTCTACCACCCGAACAGGCGATCGGCCACATCCTGCGCCACAATCTCGCCGACGAGCGCGGGCGCAAGGCGCTCTCTAAAGGTCACCGGCTCACCTCGGCGGATCTGCCGCGCCTGCGCGCACTGGGTATCGATTCGTTGCGCGTGGCGGTGCTTGAGCCGGGCGATGTCCATGAGGATGAGGCGGCGCGGCGGCTTGCCGATGCGGTGCGCGGCCCCGGTGTCGCCGCATCGGCGCCCGTCGCCAGCCGCGTGAACCTGCTGGCTGAGGTCGACGGCGTGGTACGCGTGGATGCCGAGCGGCTGCTGCGGATCAACGAGATCGACGGGCTGACAGTTGCGACGCTGCCGAGCCACGCCCTCGCTCGCGCCCGCAAACGTGTCGCGACGATCAAGATCATTCCATTCGCCGTGCCAGAGACAGCGCTGCGCGCAGCCGAGGCGATTGGCCACGCCAGCCAGGGAGTGATCGCGCTTAGCCCGCTGCGCCGCCATGCCGTTGGGGTGATATTGGTCGGCAGCGCGCCGGCGCGCGAGCGGATCGAGCAGGGCGTCGCGCCGGCGATCGAGTCGCGCATTGCCGAGCTTGGCTCTAGCCTTCTCGCGACCCGCTACGTCCCGCCCGATGAGCCAGCCGTGGCGGCCGCGATCTCTCTCCTGCAGGCGTCTGGGGCAGATCTACTGATCATCGCCGGTGAAACCTCGATTATGGATCGCGACGACGTCACGCCGCAAGCGATCCGGCTGGCCGGCGGACGGATCGAACACTACGGGGCGCCGGTCGAGCCAGGCAATCTGCTGCTGCTGGGCTACCTCGACCTGGCGGATGGGCAGACGCCAGTGCTGGGCGCGCCGGGCTGTGTGCGCTCGCGAGATACCAACATCGTCGACCTGCTGCTGCCGAGGCTGCTGGCCGGCGAGCGAATCACAAGACAAGATATTGTCGCGCTTGGCCACGGCGGCCTATTGAGCTGAAGTATAGAGATTAGAGATTTTGAAAAAGCAATTCGTCCCATTGAGGAGGGCTGGAGGGGCCCGACTACCCTCTGGGTGCCCCCTCCAGACCTCCTCAATGGTGGGGGGTTGGGGGCGGCCTCGTGCCCACACCCAGAGGGTACCCGGCGTCGCCCCCAAACCCCCACCATATTCCTACTTCACCATCAGAATATCCATACTCAGCGGATCGGGCTGGTCCGCGCCCAACCGCAGGTCGTCGCGCATGATTGGCCGGTAGCCGCGCGCGACAATCAGAAGCCCATAGGTGGTATCGCGAGCCAGCGGCCGGTTGAGGCTGAACTGGCCCAGGCTGTCGGCCGTGCCGGAGGCGAATAGATCCGATTCTTTACCAGAATCGAGAAACGTTTTGACCGATATGCCCGGCTTGAGCACCGCAACCAGCGCCCCTTTGATCGGTTTCCTGGTGTTGTCGTCGCGCACTGTCCCACGCACCGCCACCCCGTCGGAGCGCCGCTCGCCGCCGACCCGCACCGCCCCAGATGCCAGCAGCGTCTTGTCCTTATAAAACGCGACCTCCCATTGGCCTTCATTCAGCGGGCCGCCATCATCGCTGCTCAGCGGGAAGGAATACACGCCGGCCTGGGCCGAAGGTCTCAGCGCCTCCTTATCAGACAGCACCGCTTCGCCCTCGTACGTGAAGACCGTAACGATGGTTGTATTCTTTGGCAAACAGGCATACTCGAAGGTTGGGATGATCTCTGTTGTGCCGCTCGGATACTCGGTCACCTGGCGGTCGATCTCGCCCTGATCGTCCAGCGTAACCCAGGAGACAGGGCCTGCTTGCAGCCCGGCGCAGGCTTGAGCCGCGGCCGCCTCCACTCCGGCGCTCGTCACCCCGCTGGCCAGCCCCGCCCCCGGCGCAGCCGCCGACGTGCTAAACGAGCTCATCAGCAGGATTGCCGGCAAGCCCAGAAACATGATCAGGTGTTTGGTCGCCGATTGCATCACATTTTCCTTCACCGGGGTGCAGGAGCAGGCTGTTCACCAGAACACAGCATTTCTGATCTCTGCACAAACAACTAATACCTTCGCTGGGGAGGTGTGGAGTGGGCACCCAGAGGGTAGTCGGGCCCCTTCACACCTCCCCTATTGGGGCTCACAAGGGTAGGTAAGGAAGGGCTGCGCCCTTCCTAATGCCTTTTCCTGGTGGTCGTGCTGGCGGCCTTGCCGCCAGCACGACCACCAGGAAAAATCTGCTCTGGGGGCGGGTTTT
>DATFXE010000324.1:0-6816 GCA_035258585.1 Roseiflexaceae bacterium
CGCCAGCCCGGCCGAAGAGAGCAGGTACTTCAGGGTGCCGCCGACCAGGAAATCCACCCCCAGCTGGCGCACGTCGATCGATAGCGTGCCGAGCGCCTGGTAGCTGTCGAGCAGCACCGGCGCGCCGTGGCGGTGCGCCAGGTGGGTGATCGCGGCGACATCCTGGCGCGCTCCGGTGCGAAAGCTGACGTGGCTCAGCGCCACGAGCGCAGTCTCGTCGTCGATCGCCCGCTCGAACGCTTCGTATGGGATGGTGGCGCCGACCACCGGCACATGCGCGATCCGCGCGCCGCGCAGCTCCTGGGCATGCGCGATCTGCCCAACCGTCGGGAACGCGAAGTCGGCCACGACGATCTTGCTGCGCCGGCCGCGGAAATCGAAGCAGCTGGCCAGCGCGCTGACCCCCGCCGAGACCGAGGTCATCACCGCGACCTCGTCGGCGCTGGCGTTGATCAATCGCGCAAACGCGCCACGCGCCGCCTCGCCGCGCTCGACCCAGTACTCCCAGGGCGAGCCTTTCGCATCCCAATCGGCCAGGTAGGCGCTGTAGGCCTCGCGCACTTCGTGCGCGAGCGCGCCCTGCGAGCAGCTATTAATATAGATCTTGTGCTGAAAAATAGGGAATTGCGACCGCCAGTGGTCGGCGGCGGGGAGCAGGGGCATCGTAGATTCTCCTAATGTCAAAACGCGGCAAGTATGGGCAACTCAGACATAGCTGCTTACACAGAAGCTCTATAGCCTGCGGCAGCAAGGTTCTTGACTATTCAACATGAGTCATCCCGTAATTAACAGGGTGGCTGCGAGGGCGTGGGAATGCGCCGCAGCGCATTCCCACGCCCTCGCAGCCACAAAATAAAGTGCTCGGAGGTGCTCGTTGGGGGCCGCTGAGCGGCCCCCAACGAGCACCTCCGAGCAGCAGATAGGAAAACTGCGTCCGCAACGATATGAGACCTGCTGCATCACAATGCCAAAAGATCCTAGTGTAATATTCGGGATGACTCATGAATGGAGCATGCTCATCGATACACGGTCCTTCACGGCTTATATCTCGTATTTTCGCCCGGCCGGGCGAAAATACGAGATATGATAAAGAAGATAAGTACCATGCCGCCGCAGGCAAAACAGGGCCGTCACAGGCAGTGAGCCAGTTTTAGCAATCGAAGAGAAACAGGGCGCTAGCGCCCAAGGTACGCCCGCCGCAAATGCTCGTTGCCGAGCAGCTTGACCGCGCTGTCAGCTAACACCACCCGGCCGGTCTGCAGCACATAGCCGCGATGCGCGATCGAGAGCGCCATGTTGGCGTTCTGCTCGACCATGAAAATCGTGACGCCCTGGCGATTGATCTCCTGGATAGTCTGGAAGTTCTGCTCGACCAGCAGCGGCGCCAGGCCCATCGAAGGCTCGTCCATCAGAATCAGCCTGGGACGGCTCATCAGCGCGCGGCCAAACGCCAGCATCTGCTGCTCGCCGCCGCTCAGCGTTCCACCGGCCTGCTGCCGGCGCTCGGCCAGACGCGGGAACAGCGTAAAGATCCGATCGAGGTCCTCGGCCGTCGCAGCGCGGTCGACGCGCAGGTACGCGCCCATCTGCAAGTTCTCAAGCACCGTCATCGTGCCGAAGATCCGCCGGTTCTCGGGCACCACTGCCATGCCGCGCGCCACGCGGTAGCTGGTCGGCTGGTCGTTCACGCGCGCGCCGCCGAAGATCACGTCGCCGCTGGTCGGCCTCACAATGCCCAGAATGGTCTTGAGGGTGGTCGATTTACCACAGGCGTTGCCGCCCAGCAGGCAGACGATCTCGCCCTCACAGATCTCCAGGCTGACATCCTGCAAGATGTGGATCGGCCCGTAATAGGTGTTGATGTTGCGTAGTTCGAGTAGTGGTGCCATAGTCTCCAATCGGCAGTCGGCAGTCGGCAGTCGGCAGTCGGCAGTTAACAGCAGCCTACTGCATACTACCTACTGCTGAGTGCGTACTGCCTACTGCCTACTGCGTACTGCTCTCCGTCCCAAATACGCCTCGATCACCCGCTCGTCGGTGGCCACGTCGTGGAAGCTGCCCTCGGCGATCTTCTCGCCATAGTCGAGCGCGATCACGCGATCGGAGATCCCTTCGACCAGGCCCATGTCGTGCTCGATCACCAGGATGGTATAGCCGCCGCGGTCACGCAGCTCGCCGATCAGGTGGGTAATCTCCTCGGTCTCGTGCGGGTTCATCCCTGCCGCAGGCTCATCGAGCAGCAGCAGCTTCGGATCGGTCGCCATGGCGCGGGCGATCTCCAGCCGGCGGCGGTTGGCGTAGGAGAGGCTGTAGGCCGGCTGGTCGTAGCGGTAGCCCTGCAGGCGCGTGCCGAAGAAGGCTAGCTTCGCTTCGGCCATCGCACGGATACGCGCCTCCTCACGGCGAAAACCTGGCGTGCGCAGGATGCTCTGCCAGAGCGCGGCGCTCGTGCGCGGGTAGGCCGCCGCCATCACATTCTCGATCACGCTCATATTCAGGAACAGCCGCAACGATTGGAACGTGCGCGCCAGGCCGCGCCGGGTGATCGCATCAGGTGCAAGCCCGACGATGCTCTGGCCGTTCAGCCGAATATCGCCGGACGTCGGCGTATAGATGCCGGTGATCAGGTTCATCACCGTGCTCTTGCCCGCGCCGTTCGGCCCGATCAGGCTGACGATCTCGCCTGCGTCGATCGCGAACGAGAGGTCATGCACTGCCAGCAGGCCGCCAAAGCGTTTTGTGACGTTGAGTAGCTCGAGCATTTGAGTTTTGAGTTTTGAGTTTCGAGTTCTCTTACTCAAAACTCAAAACTGAGAACTTATACAACTTCGACACGCGGCTTGCCGAACAGCCCATGCGGCCGGTAGGTCATCAGCAGCACCAGAATCGCGCCCAGGAACAGTAGCCGCGTCACGCTCGGCTCGGCCGCCAGGCGCGTCTCCCAGACGAACGCCAGCAGGTATAGCGAGGGTATGAGCAGCACGAAGCGCACGCCCGGCCGGCGCCCCCGGCTGACGATCATCAGCAGGCCGATCACCAGCACAAACAAGAGATTGCCCGCCAGCGTGGCATTTGCCGGGAAGATCAGCCAGCGCTGCGCCAGCGCGCCCAGCCCCGACGACACCGGCGCCGGGGCTGGCCCGAGCGCCTGGGGCCAGAGCGCCGTCGCCGCCAGCCTGACCACGAGGCCGAGCGCCAGCACCGCCACCAGCAGCGCCACGCCGCGCCAGCGCGGCTTCATAAGCAGCAGCGTCATGGCGACCACGCCGCCGTAGAAGAGCAAGCGGGCCGTATCCGGGCCGCGCAGCAACTCGGGGATGACCGAGAGCAGCAAGGCGCCGGCCACCGCGCCCGGCAGGCTGCCCAGCCCGCCCAGCACCACCATCGCATACAGCGTGATCAGCAGCGTGATGTCGAAGTTCTGCGGAAAGACCGCCGTCTGCCAGGCCGCGAAGATGCTGCCGCTCAGGCCGGCGATCGCCGCGCCGATCGCGAAGGCCAACAGCTTGAGGCGCCGCACCGGCATGCCCATTGCCTCAGCCGCCAGCGTGTCCTCGCGCAGCGCCCGCCAGGCCCGGCCAACCCGCGACTGGTTGATGTTGCGCAGCATCAGCAGCACCAGCGCCAGCGTCGCCAGCAGCACGTAGAAGTAGCCGCCGACGCCGCTGAGCTCCCAGCCGAACAGGTGTAGCGGATCGATCGCGGTGATGCCATTTGGCCCGCCGGTCACATTCACCACCTGACTCGACCAGGGCACGCTCGCCTTGTCCAGCGTGTTGGTGAGCAGCACGAAGATCTGAGCGAAGCCAAGCGTCACGATCGCCAGGTAGTCGCCGGTCAGCCGCAGCGAGGGTAGGCCGAGCAGCAGGCCCGCCAATGCGGCCAGAACGACCACCACGAGCACCGCGACCGGGGTTGGCACATGGATGCCGAACTGGTTCGAGGCCAGCATGGCGTAGCCATAGCCGCCGATCCCGTAGAACGCCACATAGCCAAGATCCAGCAGGCCGGCATAGCCGACCACAACGTTCAGGCCCAGCGCCAGCAGACCGTACAGGCAGACATTGCCGGCGATTCGGAGGACGTAGTCGTTGCTCGTCAGCAGCGGAAGCAGCGCCGCCAGCCCGAACAGCAGCCCACCGACCACGAACGGGTTTGCCGCCTCCAGACGCGCGAGTACGCGGCCAAGCGGACCACGCGCCGCGCGCCGGGCCTCGACCTGGGCGACCCACTCGTCTTGTCCGATCTTGTCCAGGCTCATCGTAGTATCAGTAGGCAGTCGGCAGTAGACACTCAGCGAGAACATCGAATATTGATGGTTTCATCGCTGTTAACTGCCGACTGCTGACTGCTGACTGCCGACAGGTATCGTCAAACTTTCTGCTGAATCCGCGCCCCCAGCAGGCCAGTCGGGCGAATGAGCAGCACCAGGATCAATACGACGAACGCGATCAGGTCTTTGTACGTTGGCGAGATGAAGCCGACCGCCAGGCTCTCGGTCAGGCCCAGCAGCAGGCCGCCCAGCATCGCGCCGGGGATGTTGCCGATCCCGCCCAGCACGGCGGCGGTGAAGCCCTTCAGGCCGGCGGTGAAGCCCATGTAGTGCCAGACCTGCGTAAAGGCCAGGCCGACCAACACGCCCGCCGCGCCCGCCAGCGCCGAGCCGATGAAGAAGGTCGCCACGATCACCTGATCCACGTCCACGCCCATCATCCCTGCCGCCTCGCGGTCGATCGCCACAGCGCGCATAGCCCGCCCCAGCCGCGTGCGGCGCACCAGCGCGTTCAGCGCGACCATCAGCGCCAGCGCGCCGAGGATCACCAGCAGCCGCACCGCCGAGACCCGCGCCGGCCCAATGTCGAGCCCCATCCTCGGCGGCAGCAGCAGCTCGGTCTTCATAGTCCGATAGTTCGCCGTGAGGATCAGCAGCACCGCGTTCTGCAAAAAGAACGAGACCCCCAGCGCGCTAATCAGCGGGGCGATCCTGGGCGCGCCGCGCAGCGGCCGGTAGGCGAACCACTCGATCACCACGCCCAGCAGCCCGCAGATCAGCATGGCCGCCAGCAGCATCAGCAGAATGATCGCCCATGGCGGCGCCAGCAGCCCCGACTTCGGCGCCAGCGCCGTCAGCACGCCATAGCCGACAAACGCGCCGATCATATAGACATCGCCGTGCGCGAAATTGAGCAGCTGCAAGACTCCGTAGACCATCGAGTAGCCCAACGCGATCAGCGCATAGACCGCGCCCAGCGTCAGGCCGTTGACCAGCTGTTGCGGGATTTGGTTGAGAAACGCTTCCATAGGGGATAGGGGACAGGGGGCAGGGGACAGGGCCGCATTCGAAAGCTGTACCCTGTTCCCTGTATCCTATTCCCTCCTCGCGGCTACTTGCTCTTCGTGACCAGCTCGAACTTGCTGTCCTTGACCTGGAACAGGAAGAACGACGCGTTCTCGACATCGCCCTTGGCGCTCAGCTTGATCGGAATGCCCAGCACGCTGCTAGCTTGATCGGTCTTGCCGATCTCGGCCAGCACCGCCTCGCGCGAGAGCGTGCCGCCCTTCTCGGCGCGCTGGATCGCCTCCAGCGCCACCATCATCGCCGCATAGGTTGGCGCGCCAAACGAAGTGAAGTCGCCGTACTTGGCCTGGTAGGCGTCGGCCACGGGCTTGCTTGTCGCGATGCTCTTGATATCGGGCGCGAAGTTGGAGACGTAGGCCCCCTCGGTCGCGCCGGCCGCGCCCTCGATGAAGTCTTTGGCCGAGAACAGGCCGTCGCTGCCGAAGATCGTCGCCTTCACGCCCTGCTCGGCCATCTGCTTGGCCAGCACCGCCGCCTGGTTTGCCAGCTGCCATGGCAGGAACACCGCATCAGGAGCGTCGCCCTTCATCTTGGTCACCAGCGCCGAGAAATCGGTATCTTTCTGGGTGATCGACTCGGTCGTGACCGTCACACTCTTGTCCTTCAGCACCTTCACCACCACATCGCGCAGGCCGGTCGAGTAGGCGGTCTGGTCGTCGATCACCCAGACCTTCTTGACCTTGAGCTGGTCTACCATGAAGTTCGCGTCGGTGGTGCCCTGCACGTCGTCGCGCGGCACCACGCGGAAGAAGTTCTTCCAGCCCTGCTCGGTCAGGTCGGTGCGGGTGGCCGAGGGCGAGATCATCGGCAGATTGATCTTGCCCAGCACCGGCGCAACCGCCAACACCTCCTGGCTGCCGGCCGGGCCGACGATCGCGTAGATATCGTTGTCGGAAGCGAAGCGCTGCGCGGCGTCGGTGGCCTTGGCCGGATCGAGCTGGGTATCGCCCTCGGCCAGCTCATACTTGGTGCCGTTGGCCTTGTTGAAATCCTCCACCGCCAGCTTGCCGAAGTTCAGCTGCTCCTGGCCGATCGAGGCCGCCGGGCCGGTGATCGGCACCAGGATGCCGACCTTGACTGTGCCGGTGCCGCCAGTGGCCGCTGCTGCCGTGGGCTCGGCCGCCGCGGTCGGGGCAGCAGCGGCGGTCGGGGCCGGTGCAGCCGTGGGCTCGGGCGCCGCAGTCGGTGCGGGCGCCGCAGTCGGTGCAGGCGCCGCAGTTGGGGCAGGTGCCGCAGTCGGCGCGGCGGCGCCGCCGGTGGTGCCCTGGCCGCAGGCCGCCAGCAGCAGCGCGGCGATCAGGCTCAGCGCGAACATAAGCCGCATACGCATGGGTTCCCTCCTCAGAGCATCTGTGGGCCAGCCGCCTGGCCGGCCCGAAGAACATCTATCTCTGCTCAAGCACGCGTGGTGGTTGAGGAGATACCAGATCAGACAGTCGATCAATTGAAACATGCCT
>DATFXE010000325.1:0-3043 GCA_035258585.1 Roseiflexaceae bacterium
CATCTTTGAGCGGAGTAAACAACCATACACCGTCGGGCGCAACATACACGTGTGGCGCCGCTGTCCAACCCTTCTGCGCATAGAATCGCTGCATTCCTTGCATCGAGCGCAGCCCCGCCCATTGATCTATGGTGGGCGAGAAGGTGTGGTGCAGCACCACGCGCGATGGCGTCGTCGCGCCGAACTGATAGGAAGCGACATAGGCGAGCCACTCTGGGATAGAGAGCCGACGGCCGATCATGGGGGGCATACCGGTCGTGGGGTCGTTGGTTGGCACGCGCGACCTCCTCCCTTCCAGGCAAACACGGGTGTCGAACTGCGGTACTGCGGATCGTAGCATAGCGATCGGGCAGAGTCAAGCAAGGGGATCGCCAGCCTTGAGCGGTCGTTGGAAGAGCGGAGCCAGCAAGCCCAGCAATGTTGAAGCGATGGTCACAACCACGCCTGCGAGGCCGGGCGAGTACCATCCCAGCGTGCTGAACGGGGTGGTTGGCAGCGCGAATGCCCAGGCGACGAATGCGATGGTGCCCGCCAGCATCTCCCAGACCGGCCAGGTCCAGGGAAGAAGCGGCAATTGCCGGTTCTCGCTTTTCACCTTGGCCACGAAGACCATGCCCCAATCGCTATCAGCCGAGCCTTTGCAATGCTCCAACGACCTCAGATGATACTGCTGGCTTACTCAGATGGGAGGTTTGGAGGGCTTTGCCCTCCAAGAAGTATTTGGTTTTGCGCCTGGTTCGGGCGGCAAAGCCGCCCGAACCAGGCGCAAAAAAGAAACGTCTCGGGGCCCGCGGCCCCCGCACCCCCACCTGGCGAGTTTGCCAGCAGTATCTCAGATAATGGTAGAATAAGCCTCGTTCACACGCAGCGCCAATATACGCCATCCTTGAATGAAGCAAAAATGAAGCAAGCGCCGCGGTTCGGCGCGGACGGCTGCACGCCGCCACGCCCCGCGCTGAAGGAGGTTTCGGATGTCCTACGGCGTCAAACTGGACCCGCGCCCGATCGCCCCGGGCCTCAGCGTGCGCGACCTGGTCGACCACCATCTCTATGCCTACAACGCGGCGCGGCTGCGCGAGGCCTGTCAGCTGTTCGCTCGCAAGATCGCCGAGCCAGACGTGACGATCGGCGTGACGCTCTCGGGCGCGCTGACGCCGACCGGCCTGGGCACGGCCGCGCTCGTGCCGTTGATCAGGGCTGGCCTGGTCGACTGGGTGGTCAGCACCGGCGCGAACCTGTACCATGACATGCACCGCTCGCTCGGCTTCGAGCTGTGGGGCACCACGCCGTTTGTGGATGATCGCCAGCTGCGCGAGCAGAAGCTGATCAGGATCTATGACATTCTGTTCGACCAGGATGTGCTGCTGGAGTCGGATGAGTTTCTGCGCCAGTGCATCCGCGGCCCCGAATTCCAGCGCAGCATGTCCACCGCCGAGCTGCACTACTTGCTCGGCCGCTACACCCAGGCGCGCGAAAAGGCCATGCAGACCGAGTATGTCTCATTGCTGACGGCCGCGCACGAGGCTGGCGTACCGCTGTACACCTCCAGCCCTGGCGACTCGACGATCGGCATGAATGTGGCGGCGCTGGCGTTGGCCGGCAACAAGCTGCGCTTCGACGTCGAGCAGGACGTGAACGAGACCACCGCGATCGTCCACCGCGCCAAGAAGAGCGGCGGCAAGAGCGCGGTGATCATCTTTGGCGGCGGGTCGCCCAAGAACTTTATTTTACAGACTGAGCCCCAGCTCCAGGAGATCATGGGCATCGCCGAGAAGGGTCACGACTACTTCGTGCAGATCACCGACGCGCGGCCCGACACTGGCGGGCTCAGCGGCGCAACACCCAGCGAGGCCATGACCTGGGGTAAGGTCGACCCCGACCAGCTGCCCGACACGATCGTCTGCTACGCCGACAGCACGATCGCAATGCCAATCATGGCCGCCTACGCGCTGGAGGTGGCTGGCCCGCGCACGCTCAGGCACCTGTACGATCAGCGCGAGGCGATGGTGAACGACCTCCTGGAGGACTATCGCAAATCCAGCCCGCCGCACCACGCCGACGAGACCTACGGTGGCGGCGGCGGCACCGCGGTTGGCCGCGGCACGCCAGATGTTGGGCACGATCGCTAGAGCCACCGCGGCCAACGAGATCACAGGGCAATAAGCGAGCCTTCTTGGCATCCTCAGCGATCTCTGTGGCTCACACTCTCTGCCGATTGTTGTAGGCAGCGGCAGCGCTAACGTCGCCGTGCTGGCTTCAGGTAGATAAAGTAGAGCTGACGATATGTGATCGACCCGTCCGGCTGGTCGTCTCCGCGCCAGATGGCGTACCAGGGCAGCGGATGGTCGCAGATAAAGCCGCGCGTGGGGCATGGCGCGGCGAACTCAACACTCCCAACGCGCACCGCAAAGCGCGGCGGCGCGATCACGCGGTGCTGGATGGCTACTATGCCCAGCGGGCATGCGGCTAGCAGCAGCGCCACCGTCAGACACAGACTTAGCCCGATCAGCCCGAGCTGATGCCGATGACGGCTATGATACTGAACGGTCGGATTCGATCCAGACATCTTATTGCCCAAAACAGCTAGCTGATAGGGTAGACCTGGCTCCGAGCTACTGCGCCCTCCAATGATATATATCCTACCACGTTAACGCAGGTATTCGGCAAAGCAAGCGGGTAGCACTAAGCCACTAATCTCAGCAAAACGGTTGATGTCTATGACTATTTCTTGTTCCTAGCCAAGAGATGCCTTTTTGATTTGCCCTTAAAAAGGACTTGACAAGTGCGCGGCACAGTGCTATACTCCCCTGCGTCGTATGCCGCTGCGCTGGCCGCACCACAACAGACACCTCACCTCGTCACTTCGCAGCCCGATTTGACAAGTCCGTCTGGCTGTGGTATCCTCCCCAGCGGTGTTTCCCGCCGTCGTCTCACCATCTCGGTAGACGTAACAACTCGGGGCTCAGGCTCGCTCCTCTCGCGAAACGCGCTGGCCTCACCGCCAGAGACGTCGCCAGGTGTCCGCTCGCCGCGCGCGCGCTGA
>DATFXE010000326.1:0-2558 GCA_035258585.1 Roseiflexaceae bacterium
GCGCTGACAGGTGCCGTCGAGTTCGCCAGCGACGACTTTCTGGCCGGCTTCAGCCTAGCCGATAGCCCACAGTTCGAGGAGTGGCAGTTCTTTGAGCGCGAGACGCTGCGCCAGCAGCTAGCCGAGGCGCTGCAAAGGCTAGTCGACTGGCAGCGCACTCAGGGCGACTACAGCGCGGCGATCGGCTATGCGCGGCGCTGGCTGGCGCTCGATGGGCTGCACGAGCCGGCGCATCGCGAGTTGATACTGCTGTATGCTCTGGCGGGCCAGCAGGCGGCGGCGCTGCGCCAGTACGAGGAATGTGTGCGCGTCCTTGAGCGTGAGCTCGGTGTCCCGCCCGAGGCGGAAACCACTAGCCTGTTCGAGCTGATCAGATCGAAGCGGCTCCCGGCGCAGGGCGCAACAAAGGCGGCCAACGCATCTACCCCCGGCAGCACGCCGGCGCACGACTCGATCACCCATCCACGGCTCGATCTGCCCGCCCCCGCGCCGCTCCGGCCCCAGACCTGCTATGTGACCAGCGGCGAGGTGCATATCGCCTACCAGGTGATCGGCGCTGGGCCAGTCGATGTCGTCGTCGTGGGTGGATTCGTCTCACACCTGGAGCAAACCTGGGAAGAGCCAGGAGCGGTCCAGTTCCTCCAGCGCCTAGCGGCTATGGCGCGCATCGTCCTGTTCGATAAGCGCGGGGTGGGGCTTTCAGATCGGGTGGGGTATCCGCCAACGCTCGAAGATACCATGGACGACCTGCTGGCGGTGATGGATGCTGTCGGTGCCACGTGCCCGGTGCTGTTTGGGGTGTCGGAAGGCGGGCCGAATAGCGTCCTGTTTGCCGCGACATACCCTGAGCGTACCAAGGCTCTGATCTTGTACGGCACCGCCGCCAGGTTCACTCGCGCGCCGGATTACCCCTGGGCGCTTACGGGCGAGCAGTTTGACCGTTGGCTCGAGCGGCTGATCGCGGGCTGGGGTGGGCCGGTCAGCCTTGAGTACTTCGCGCCGACGCGCGCACGTGAGGCGCACTTCCAGGACTGGTGGGCCAGAACGCTGCGCCTGGGTTCTAGTCCCGGTAGTGTCAAAGCTGTGCTGGAGATCCAGCGCGACATCGACGTTCGCGCGATCTTGCCCGCTATCTGCGTTCCGACGCTGGTGCTGCATCGCGCGGGCGACCGCATGACGCGGGTGGAGGGTGCGCGGTACCTGGCGCAGCGCATAGTGGGCGCGACCTACGTTGAGCTTGCGGGCGATGATCACTGGTGGTGGGTCGGGGAGACCGACAGCTTGCTCGCCAGGGTTGCCGCGTTCCTCAACACGATCGACCGTCCGCGGCTCTCCGCACCGGTGCGAATGGAGCGGGTATTGGCCACGCTCATGCTCGCCGAGTTTACAGGTGGGCTAGCAGCGGTTGGTGGCGCTTCAACAGCGCCGCCTGAACATGTCCGGACACTTGTGCGGCGGGAAATCGCGCACTACCGCGGGCAGGAGATCAGGTGGAGCGGAAACCGTGTGCTGGCCATCTTTGACGGTCCCAGCCGTGCGCTTCACTGCGCCGTCGCCATCCGTGCCGCCGCAGGCGAGCTTTGCGTCACACTGCGCGCCGGGCTGCATACCGGCGAATGCGAATCTGCTAATGGCGATCTCGGTGGCGTAGCTGTCGAGATCACGGCAGCCGTGATGAGCAGTGCCGCGCCGGGCACGGTGCTGGTATCTAGCACTGTGAAAGATCTGGTGCTGGGCGCGCCTTTCGATTTCGATGCGCGCGGTAGCTATGCACTCGCAGGCAGCACAGAGGCCTGGCGTCTGTTTGAGCTGCGTGGCGAATCATAGGGCGGCTGCGGTGGTGACCTTTTCCCACCGCAACGATTAAGGGCGGACAGAACCTTTGTTCGGGGCGGCACCGCCGGAGGCGGGGATGGCACGAACGACGCCACATGTGCAGCGGGGGACGCTGCGGGTGGGCGCATGGTATCGACAATAATGTAACCAGAGTGTAAATCGTTTTCCGACAAAAGAGCTTGTAGGACCGCCTTCCAATTGTGGCTGATGAGCGATATCGCACAGTATCCAATCGTGAGCCCCATCGTGCGCAGGATCATCTGATAGGTTCTGTGTGCTCTGAGGCTGATGCCATCGATTCTGTATAGCCATCATCGGCACACAATGAGGAAACCACCCGAAAATGACCGTGTTGCTCTGGCCTGCGAGAACAAGAAAGCCGCTACCCAGCCCGTCTCACCGGCGTCATCGCTCTGGCTTCAAATAGCCGGACCCGCGAGGGCCAGAGGTGCAGCAACAGCCCGACAAGGAGCATCAGCGCCGAGATGGCCAGCAGCGCCGGAACTCGACGGTATATGCCACTCGCAAGCAGTGCCCCGAAGGAGCAGACATGGAAGAACACTGGCACACTGAGCAGCACGAGGTCAAGCGGGTGGTCGTGCCGGCTGCGCCGTGCCGCCCATAGGGCCAGTAGCGTGCTGCCGCCAAGCAGCACGCCGATGATCAGCCACGCCGCTGTGCCCTGCGCGATCAGCGCATAGTAGGGGCGCAGCAGCGTGATC
>DATFXE010000327.1:0-9425 GCA_035258585.1 Roseiflexaceae bacterium
AGACAGGTCACGACCAACGTAATCACCTGACTGGCGCGAGCTGTCGTACGCATGAGTTCCTCCGATTTCTTGTACGTATAGAAATCCATATTTTGCAGAAAACAACCCGCGGATGAAAGGACAGGATGGATGCCCGGAGAGGGATGAGCTGACGGCAGCCTTTTTGCGTCTCATTTGAAGCAGAGCTTGAAGAGATTTCTAGCGATAGCATGCCATAGCAGGAGCATGCTTGTCTTGAACATTCTTACCATCTTTCTTGAACATTCTTACCATCGCGTAGCGCCACGTTCGGCGAAACCCCCATGATGCGCTTAAAATGGCGGACCAGATGACTTTGATCGGCAAAACCAACCGCACTCGCCACTTCAGCAAGCGTCATGTCGCCCCTACTCAAGAGGAATTTGGCACGCTCGACCCGACGCTGAATGACATAGTGATACGGGGCAACCCCGGTGGACTGCTTGAACAGGCGCGAGAAGTGGGTGCTACTGAGTGCCACCACATCGGCAAGTTCAGCCAGGGTGATGGGCTGATCAAGTCGATCGTTGATGTAGTCTTTGACTTTGGAAACCTGGCCTTGGCTGAAGGCCCGTGCTGGCAAGGGGTGAAGTACTGAAAGAGTGGAAGAGGTTCGAAGCAGATGCAGGACCAGGGTAGTCGCTAAAGATTCGGCATACACATTTCCCTGAGCTCCTCCGGAAGCCAATTCTGCCATCAGCAAGAAGCCAAGGTGCTCAAGGAAAGGATCACGCGCATTAAATCGCGGCACGAAGGCAACGCGAGTCGGGTCGCCCCGGCTCATATCAGCGATCACCCGTTCGACGAAGGAGGGGAAGAGGTAGAGGTGGAGATTGATCGCCGGAGCGCCCGTCCAGTAGTAGGTTCTTGACATCTCCCTCGGTTCGAGAAAAACTTCACCGCCGTAGGAGCGCCCTTGTTCTTTGCGACCACCGATCTGCCGCTGTATATCAATCGTGCCCTGCACACGAAAGATCACCAGATCATACCCAAGGTGAATAAACACAGGCTCTTCGGGAGGCTCTAGCTGCCCGCTGCGCGCTAGCATGCCCTCCCAGTTCCACTGGTCGCTTGATCCAACCAGGTGAGCAAATACCTGTGGGAGAAAATCCGTAGCAAGAGGAACTTTGCCAGTACCGAATAGATCAGTCATCTTATCCTACCTTGAAAATCACAGGACGACTTGCCACGAGGGGTTGCAAAGCCATCCCGTCCATGCTACAATACTTCTATTAGGAAAGTATATTTTCTATACTATCTCTTGGATATGAATGAGGATACCAGGAAGTTATCCAGCTGTCAAGAGGAATACTATGCCAACCGATCCATCGTTTCACCATTTTCATGTTCAGCATTTCTGCCCGGTTGCCCAGACCCTGGAGCGCGTAGGCGATCGCTGGTCATGGCTCATTGTGCGTGACCTGATGCGTGGTCCCCAGCGCTTCAGCGATTTACAGCGCTACTTGGCCGGGATTACGCCCAAGCGGCTGACGATCAATCTGCGCACACTCGAGGTCGAGGGGATTGTCGAGCGCCAGCGTGAGCAAGGTCGGCGCGAGGTCTGGTACCGCTTGAGCGCCAAAGGCCAGGGGCTGGTGCCCGTGATCGAGGCACTGCGGAGCTGGAGCATTGAGTACAACCTGCGTGCGCCCTTGCCGGGCGAGACGGTCCATCCTGAGCACATGATGGGAGTGGTGAGCTTCGCGCTCAATCAGCGTGGTCTACGCTTAGCTCAGCCGGTAAAATGGACGCTGAGCTTCGGTGCCAAGAGCGTGTTTACCATCCATTTTGATGGCGAGCAGTGGTCGACCCAGCCCAGCGACGAAGCGGATGCGGATGTACACATTGAAACGACCCCAGCGACCTGGGCGGCCTTTGTCGTATCTCGCTCAGCGGAGGAATGCCAGCGCCTCCTCTCCGCGATGCGTATCAGCGGGGAGCCAGCGCGTGTGAACGAATTGCTTGCCATCACCTGGAGCGAGCAGCAGCCTCTCATGGTGTAAAAACCTGGTGGAACGCGCCGGCCTCCCGGATAGCGATCAGCCGCTCGTCCGCGGTGCCGAGCGCCGTGATCACCTCGACACTGCCCTGCAGGACGATGTAGAGCAGTTCGCTATATTCTCCTTCGGCGCAGAGGAGCGCGCCGACGGGATAAGTGAGCTCGCGCAGCATCGCCGCCAGGGCGTCGAGCGCCGTGGGCGGCAGCGCCGCGAACAGCGGGATGCGGCGGAGCGATAGATTTGACCTCAGCATGCAATTAACTCACTGCGGGTGGGCAGGGCACTATCCCTACAGCACCCGTCGAAGAAGCGGCAGCTTCCGCAGCGCGTAAGCGGACGCGAAGCACAGCGGCACGGTCAGCAGCGTCAGCAGGCCGAACTTCGCCAGCGGCGGCAGGGGCGACTCAGCCAGCGCCGCCTGCAGGCCGACCACTGGGAATACATGGATGATGTAGACCGTGTATGACCCCGCGGTCAGTGTCCGCAGCAGCGCGCCGTGCCGGTTCACGCGTTCGCGGAACAGCGTCAGCAGCCCCACGCACAGCCCCACACAGATGCAGGCCTCGAGTGTGCTCCAGACCAAGGCTTGCAGGCTCCAGCCGCCACCGGCGCCCAGCTCGATCTGTAGTGGCGTGAGCTCATGGAGCGCCGTCATCGCAAAGGGCAACGCACTCGCTCCCAGCCCAATCACCAGCCACGTCATGCCTGTGCGGCTGGGCAACTGGCGCAGCCAATCGTGTCGCTCGGCCACGATCCCGAGGACAAACAGACTCACGTATTGCGGCAGGTGCGCCACCTCGGCCCGCACAAACGGCGCCAGATTCACCCAGCGGTCAATCGGAAAAGCGATGCGGACCAGGAATGTCACCGCAGCGAGCGCGAGCGTGTAAGCCAGCAGCGCAACGTGGCTCGGCGGCGCACTTGGCGGCGTCGCGCGCGCGACGCGCCCGCGGAAGCTGCGCCACAGGGTATAGGCGACGGCATAGATCAGCAAATGGCCGACGAACCACATGTGCCCGACCTCCGGTTGTCGAAGATAGCCGGCCAGGAATGGCAGGAACGGCTGGCCGTGCCCATCCAGCGTATACCGCAGCGGCAGAAACAGCCCCAGCGAGACGACCAGCAGCGGCACCCCCAGGCGCAGCATGCGGTCGCGCAAGAACGCGTGCGCCCCCTTCTGGTCGTAGGCGCGAGGCAGGCAATACCCCGAAATCAGGAAAAACAGGCCCATGAAGAAGGAGGCGTTAACGCTAAAAAACGGGCCTAGAATAGCTGCGCGGGTGGGGTTGAAGATCGGCCACGCGCCGCCGGTGGGGCCATAGGCCTGCCCCACATGGTGGGCGACGACGAGCGCCGCCAGCGCCACGCGCAGATTGTCGAGATAGGCCAGCCGCGCCGCCATCCCAACGGCGGGAACCGCGCGTGGGCTCGCGACCGCCGAACTGCTCGCAATCGCCACCGTGAGTCCTCCTTCCCAGATGCCAACCAACGGTCACGCTGGCAAGCATACTCCGGGAGGGCCGCGCCGTCATCGCGCTGCGAGCGAGTCTTGGCGCTCATCCAGTGGGTGGAGCGGATCATACTGGGGGAGGAGGGAGCGGGACGACGCCGCGCGCCAGCCGAGGCGCGGACCATCACGGGGCCGGTTGCACCAGACCCTGGTCGAACGCAAACACGATCGCAGCGGCACGGTCGCGCAGGTCGAGCTTATCCAGGATGTGCCCGATATGGCTCTTGACCGTCGCGTCGCTAATCACCAGCGTGGCGGCGATCTCGGCATTGGTGGCGCCACGTCCGATCAGCCGCAGCACGTCGCGTTCGCGCGGCGTGAGCGCGGCGATGCGCTCCGCCGCGCCAGGGCGGATGGGTGCGCCGGCACGGTAGGCGGCCAGCACGCGGCCGGTCACCGTCGGGTCGAGCCAGGCGCCGCCTTCGGCTACCGTGCGCGTCGCGCGGATGAGATCCTCCGCCGGGGCGTCCTTCAACACAAAGCCCGACGCACCGGCACGGAGCGCGCCCGCAAGCACCTCGTCATCGTCGAAGGTCGTCAGAATCAGCACTGGCGGGGCGCCGGGGGTCGCCTGCAGGCGGCGGGTCGCCTCCACGCCATCCATGCCCTTCATCCGTACGTCCATTACGACCACGGCCGGGTGCAGCGTTTCGACGGCACTCGCCACCTGGGCGCCGTCGCTGCATTCGCCGACGATCGTGAAACCATCCTCGGGATTGAGGATGAGCTTCAGACCGGCACGCACCAGCGGCTGATCATCGACGAGCAAGACGTCGAGCATACGATCGCCTCGATTCTTCGCGCGCTACCCGGCGATCTCCGGCATGCCGTCAAATGGAATAACACACTCGACCAGCCAGCCGACTCCGTCGCGGTGGGCCGCCAAGCTGCCGTGGTGCAAGCTGGCGCGCTCCCGCATCCCCACGATCCCTAGGCCTGTGCCGGTGCTCGGCCCGTGTGGGAATAGACGGCGATTGGTGCCGCTGTCGAGGACCCGCAGGCTGACATCGTTGGACCGAATGCACAGGTCGAGGTCAACGTGGGCACCCGGCGCGTGCCTGGTCACGTTGGCGAGCGCCTCCTGGGCGATGCGGTAGAGGTCCAGCCCGGCCGCCGCCGAGAGGCGGGCCGGATCGCCGCTGATCGTGGAGTGGACATCCAGCCCGGCGGCGACAAAGTCGGCCACCAGGCCGGCAATATCGCTGGCGCCCGGCAGCGGCGCGGCCGTGCCGGCGTTCGAGTCCGCGCCCAGCAGCCCGACGACCTGCCGGATATCGGTCATGCTCTGGCGCCCCAGCACCTCGGCCTGGGCCAGCGCCTCTGCGGCGCGCTGCGGGTTGCGCTGGAGGATGTGCCGCGCACCGGTCAGGTGCAAGAGTGTGATCGCCAACGAATGCGCGATGACGTCATGCACCTCGCGGGCGATCCGGCGCCGCTCGTCGGCGGCCGCCTGGCGGGCCAGGTCAGCCTGGGCAGCGCGCAAGTCGGCCAGTAGGCGCTGGTGCTCGTCGAGCAGACGCTGCTGCCTGGCCAGAGCGGCGCCTGCGGCCCAGAGCGTGACGAGCCCGATCGTCCAGGGAGCCAGGTTCTTGCCCTCGGCATGGCCGGTCACGAACGGCGGCAGGATGCTGCCGAGCGCCAGGATCAGGGTGAGCACACTTTGCCGCCGGCTCCCAACATACGTCACCCAGATCACCACCAGCATGGGCAACAGTGGCGCGACGGCCGTCCGCCCCGCGTAGATCAGCACCGACGCCGGAGCGAGCGCCGTGAGGACAAAGAGCAGGCGCGGCCAGCGCAAGCCGCCGGTTTCGAGCAGCCAGACGACGATGAACACACCGATGATGGCAACGCTGAGCGGCGTGGGACGGTAGCCGCCAGCGACCGGTGTCTCCAACCGAAATGGTGTCTCCAGATCGCCGTGCTCGACAACGACGGTCAACACCCCGAGGCTGATCGCCAGCAACGCAAAGAGTGGCGCCACCCAGGGCGGCGTGGCGGACTGCGTCCAATGCTGTAAGAATCGTGCTCGCATACTCGCCATGATTGTACTGCAATCACCCTCGCGCTGCATCATCCCAGGGGATGATGCCGGTCTCCCACCGGAGGGTGATCCAAATGGCAAATGTCGCTCGCACGGCGGACTGCTGAAACTCTGCTATGGCGCGATGACAAAGCTCTGGCCTGCGCATATCCTGGACTCGGCGCGGCGAAGTACGACGGTTGCGGGTATGGCAATAAAGACGATCACGGAAGCCACAGCCTTGCTCCATTCCTCTATGTCAGCCCTCGAAATCCCCTTGTGCCCTCAGCTCCGCGTGGAGCACCGCGGCGGTCCCCCACAGGTCCAGGAGCCGCCCGCGCGCCTGCGCTGCACTGGCGATAGTGGGCGGCAGTGCGGCGGCCACCGCGTCGAGCCGCTGCCCAAAGCTGTCGATGAAAGTCTGCGCGTTGGCGAGCACTGGGTGGCGCCAGGCCAACGCGTAGAGCTCGACCGCGCGCTCCGCATGCCCTTGTTCGGCCAGCAGCAGCGCGATAGCAGGCAGGGCCAGGATCAGCGCTAAGAACGCGTGGTATTTGACCGCTGCCTCCATCACCTCCAGCAGCTCAGCCTGCGCCCGCAGCTTGTCGCCCAGCAGCCAGTGGGTATACCCGAGTTGCGCCAGCGGCCAGCCAAGCAACCCCGCAGTGCCGCTCTGTCGGTGCAGCTCCACGCTCTCGGCAAGCAGCGCCTCGGCCTCCTGGTATGCGCCCAGCGTCAACGCAACCCAACCCGCGTAGTTCACCACAAAGGCCAGGCTGCCGGTTGCGCCAGGAAGTTCGCGCGCCTGCGCCATCGCCTGCTGGCTCAAGCTGCGAGCCACTGCATACTCCCCGGTTCCGAGACAAGCCACCGCGAGCCAGCCCTGAACATACCCACACATCGCGCGATTGCCCAGATCCTCGTATAAGTCCAGACTTTGCCGAAGCACCCGACCCGCCTCGTCATACTTCCCAGCGTACATCAGCCTGACCGCCAGCTCGCCCAGCCCAAAGGCACGGCTGGCAGGGTCGCCGAGTTCCTCATATAAGGCATAGCTCTGCCGGGCGAGCATTTCCGCCTCGTCCACCTGGCCGCTATCCGCTGCCACATTACTGTCCCAAATCAGCACCTCCGCCACCCCGCGCCGATCGCCCAAGGCCGTCCGGATGGCCAGGCTAGCCCGAAAGTGCTGGCGCGCCTCCGCGTAGGCGCCCTGGAAGCGTGAGAGATCGCCCAACCCTAGCAGCACCTGGCTGGTCTCCCAGGGCCGCTCCAATGCCTGGTACAGCGCCAGGCTCTCCTCGAAGAACCGGCGCGCGTCCTCGAGCGCACCTTCCTCGGCCACGAGCCCGAGCTGCAGCAGAACGAACGCGCGCTCCGCGCGCACATCTTGGCTGGTGCTGGCGTGCTCCAGCAGCTCCAGGCTCTGCCGCAGCAGCTGCTCGGCTCCCACGATGTCGCCCTGCAGCCGTCGGAAGTTCGCCTGCCAGGCGCGCAGCATCGCCAGAACGCCTCTGGCCGCGTCGGAGGCCAACTGCGCTTCGAGCTGTGAGGCCGCGCGCTCATAGGCGCGCTCGCCATCAGCACTGGCGCCGCGCCACTCATAATAGTAGCCCAGGCCGTCGCTCGCCCGCGCGAGCAGATCGACGCGGCCGCGCTTCGCCGCCCACAACCACGCCGCGCGCAGATTGTCGCGCTCGGCGTCGAGCGCGGCCAGCGCCGCCTGCTGATCGGAGCTGGCCAGATCGGCCCCGTGCTGCTGGACGAACGTACAGTAGTAGGCGGCATGCTGGTCGCGCGTCCACAGCTCGTGCCCTGCCTCGGCGCCGAGCTGCTCCAGCGCATACTGCCGCAGCAGCTCGTGGAGCGTGTAACGGCCGTGGCTTGGGTCATAGGAAAGCAGCGACGCACCGACGAGCACCTGGAGAAGCGGAAGGGTCGCCTGTGTGATGGCCTGCACCGCCGCCAACGTGCCGCCGCCGCGGAAGATCGCCAGCCGGGCAAAGATCACTTGCTCGGTCGGGCGCAACCGTTGAAACGAGGTGTCGAAGACCGCCCGTAGACTGCGGTGGCGCGCTGGCAGATCGCGCAACTCGGTTGAGAGCAAGTCGAGGCCGCGTTCGATCTCGGCGGCGATGTCAGAGGGCGCCAGGGTATCGACCCAGCCAGCTGCCAGCTCGATCGCCAGCGGCATCCCATCGAGTTGACGGCAGATGCGCGCCACCGCATCCAGGTGATCGTCCGAGAGCGCGAACTCAGGCCGCAGCCGTCGGGCGCGCTGCACAAACAGGGCCACTGCGCTGGAGCGAGCTGGAGCCTCGGCGCTGGGCACATCCAGCCCATCAAGCGGGTAGACGTGCTCCTCGCGCAGCTGCAGGCGCTCGCGTGAGGTTGCCAGGATGGCCAGGCCCGGCGCGACGCCGAGCAGCGCCGCAACCAGATCAGCAGCATCGCCCTCCTCAGAGCGGCTCAGCAGATGTTCGACGTTGTCGAGAACGAGCAGCAGCCGCTTCTCTCGCAGGTAGTCGAAGAGTTGCTGCTGGGGCAAGCGCGCCGGCTGCTTGCCGGTGTCAAGCGGGAAGTCGAGCGCCGCGGCGAGCGCCGGCACGATCCGCTCCGCGGCGTCGAGCGGATCGAGGGGGACGAAGTACACGCCATCGGGGAAACGCTCGGCCGCGAGGAGCTGCTCGGCCAGCGCGATGGCCAGGCGGGTCTTGCCCATACCGCCAGTCCCAGTAATGGTGACCAGCCGCGTGGCAGCGTCGGCGAACAGCGCGCCAAGCGCGGACAGCTCGGCTGCGCGGCCGACAAACAGCGTGGGTTGCTGCGGCAGAGTGGCATGGCGCTGAGGTGCAGTGATGCGCCACCCTGCCGTCTCGTGCGTGGCGAGGGCGCGCGCCATCGCCAGAAAGGCCGCGCGCTCGTCGCCTACGAGACTGAGGCAATCGGCAAACTGCTCGGCGAGCTGTCGCGAGGGGCGGCGCACGCCCTGCTCGATCTTCTTAATCGTATCGACGGCACAGTAAGCCTGCTGCGCCAGCTCCTGCTGGGTCAGGTCGCGCGCCTTGCGCAGCCGTTTCAGCAAGTGGCCAAATGAGAGATCCCTATCCACGGTTGTCCATCCAGTTATCGCCGCGACCGAGCGTAGGCCTAAGTATACCCGATTGGCTGGGGCGGCACCACCCGCGCTGTCCCCCTTTCTGTCCTCGTTGTCCTCTTACCAGCAGACGACGCGTGTGGTTTACTACGCTCAGAACAAAGTGATACCGTGGTAGTTCGGTGAGCCGCCCCAGGCTGCGAGTGCAACGAAAGGATACACGCCGATGACGTTCATCGAATTGTTTGCTCCCAAAGGCACCCTCAGCACCTGCAGGCCGACTTCCTGCCGATCCCTACTGATCCTTCATTCACCGCTGCCAGAGCTGAAGCGCCGCAAGCAATCTACTCCTCGGCCGACGCTCGCTCCAGCGCGGCGCGCAGCTTCTCCATCCCCAGCCGCAGCCGCGTATGCACGCTGCCCAGCGGCAGTTGCAGTCGCTCGGCGACCTCACGACGTGTCAGGCCGCCCCAGAACATCAGCTCGATCACCTCGCGCTGGGCCGCTGGCAGCAGCTGCAGCGCCTCCTCGAGCTCGCCGCGCAGCAGCGCCGCGTCGTAGCCGCTGTCCGGCGCGGCCAGCGCCTCGAGCGCCTCGTCGGAGAGCTCGTGCCGCACATCCTTGCCGCGCCGGCTGCGCAGCTCGTCGATCGCCCGGTGGTGGGCGATCGCCAGCAGCCAGGCGGCCAGGCTGCCCCGCTGCGGATGGTAGCGCTCGATGCTGCGCCAGCAGCGAAGAAAAACGTCCTGGGTGATCTCCGCGGCGGCGCCATGATCC